>JBFELD010000114.1:0-7576 GCA_041552375.1 Kiloniellaceae bacterium
GCATCCCGGCGCCGGAGAGCAGGCTTTCGAACTTTCCCCATCAGCTCTCGGGCGGCATGAACCAGCGCGTCATGATCGCCATGATGATCGCCTGCAATCCTCAGGTCCTGATCGCCGACGAGCCGACGACGGCGCTCGACGTCACCATCCAGGCCCAGATCCTGGAGCTGCTGCTGGACTTGCAGCGCGATCGCGGTATGGCCCTGGTCCTGATCACCCACGACATGGGCGTGGTCGCGGAGACCGCGCAGCGCGTGGTCGTCTTCTATGCCGGCCAGCAAGTCGAACGCCAAGGCGTCGAAGGCCTCTTCGCCCGGCCGCGCCATCCCTATACGGCCGCTCTATTGAAGGCCCTGCCCGAGCGCAGCCAAGAACGGCGCTTGCCCTCGATCCCGGGGGTCGTGCCCGGACAGCTCGACCGCCCGCGAGGCTGTCTCTTCAATCCGCGCTGCACTTGGGCCACCGACAAATGCCGCGGCGAAGCGCCCCTGCGCCACGACGAGGCCCTGGGCGGCGCGCTCTGTCACTATCCCCTCGACGACCGAGGTGAGCCGACGGGGCGCGAGACGGAGACGGTCTCGTGAACGGCGCCCCAATCATCCAGGCATCGGGCCTCAGCCGGCACTACGAGGTCAAGCGCTCCTTCTTCGGATCGCGGGGAACCGTGCGCGCCCTCAACGACGCGACTTTCAGCTTGAGCGCCGGCCGCACGCTGGCCGTGGTGGGAGAGTCGGGCTGCGGCAAGTCGACCCTGGCCCGCCTGGTCACCCTGATCGAGCAACCCACGTCCGGCACGCTCAAGATCGGCGATATCGAGGTGGGCCTGGCCGATGCCGGAAAGCGCCGGCAGCTTCGCCAGACAGTGCAGATCGTCTTCCAGGACCCTTACGGCTCGCTCAACCCGCGTCACAAGATCGGGTCGATCCTGGAGGAGCCGCTGAAGATCAACACCGACCTCTCGGCCGAGGAACGGCGCGCCCGCGCGCTGGCGATGATGGAGCGGGTGGGCTTGAGGCCCGAGCATCACCAGCGCTATCCGCATATGTTCTCCGGCGGCCAGCGCCAGCGCATTGCCGTCGCAAGGGCGCTGATGCTGAACCCGCGCGTGGTCGTCCTCGATGAGCCGGTCTCCGCCCTCGACGTCTCGATCCAGGCCCAGGTCCTGAACCTTCTCGCCGACCTGCAGGAGGAGTTCGATCTCGCCTATCTTTTCATCTCCCACGACCTCTCCGTGGTGCGGCATATCGCCGACGAGGTGATCGTCATGTACCTCGGCCGCGCCGTCGAGCACGGCAGCCGCGAGCAAATCTTCGGCGACCCGCGCCATCCCTATACCCAGGCGTTGTTGTCGGCGACACCGGTGGCCGATCCCGAGCGCAAGCGTGAGCGTATCCGCCTCTCCGGGGAGCTGCCCTCACCTTTCGACCCGCCCGCCGGCTGCGCATTTCATCCACGCTGTCCCTATGCCGAAGAGCGCTGCACCCAGGAGCCGCCAGAGATGCGCGCGACCGACGGCGGAACGAAGGCGGCCTGTCATGGGGTCGAGGAAGATCGGATCCCACACATCTTGGTGTGAGATCCGGCTAGTGTTCTTATCGAACCAGAAGTTCGTTCGGCGCATGCCACTAATGATGCGAACTTCTGATTCGGGACACTAAATTGCCTGTCGGAACACGCCGGCGGAGCTAGGACGAACAGGTGACCAAGAAGCCCAAGAAGCCCGCGCGCGAACCGGACCCGCGTCTCGCCGCTGCTCAAGACGCCTTCAGGAGCGGCCGCCACGATGAAGCCGAGCGTCTGTTCCGTGACGCAGCCGCGAGCAAACCACCCAGCGTCGAAGCGCTGTTCTTCCTCGGCCACTTCCTGCAGGAGACGGGGCGCCCACAAGAGGCGATCCCTTTTCTGAAGCGGGCCCGGCGCCTTCATCCCGAGGCCGGGGAAATCGACATGCAGCTTGGCCTCGCCTACCAGGACGCCGGCGACCTGACACAGGCGGAAAACCTTTACCGCAGCGCCGCGCGCCGCGCCGCCGACCCCAGCGATCCGTGGCTGGCGCTGGGTAACCTGCAGGCCCTGCGGGGCGATAACCAGGAGGCGGCCCAGTCTTTTGGCCGCGCCCTCGAATTCCGGCCGGGCGACCCCGCCGCTCTCATCAACCTCGGACATAGCCTGCACGCCCTGGGCCTGCCGGACGACGCCCGCCAACACTACGAGGCGGCGGCGGCCGACCCTGGCTTCGCCGGCATGGCGCATGGCTGTCTTGGCGCCCTCGCCCAACGCCTCGGCCGTTTCGAGGAAGCCGCCAGATGCTATGCCGTTGCCCTCGAGGCCAACGACAACGATCCCTCGGCCCACCACGGTATCGCGTCCGCCTACCGTGACTTGGGCCGGATCGACGAAGCAATCGCGCATTTCGCCCGCGCCGACCAAATCGCGCCCAATCCGGTCAGCCGCGCCGCGCGCGCCAGCCTGCTCGAGCGGGCACATCGCTTGGATGAGGCCAAGGACGCCGTCGAAGCGACCCTGGCGCTCGATCCGCGAAGCGCCGAGGCCAAGCTCGTTTTCGCCAAAGTCACCCGTCGCGAGGCCGGGCCCGAAGCTGCGATCCCGCTCTATCGGGACCTGATCAAGAGAGCGGGCCAGGGCGCACTGAACGTCACGCCGGCGACCCTGGCCCGAGCCCGTGCCGATCTGGCCGGTCTTCTCGAAGCCGGCGGCACGACCGAGGAGGCGATGCGCCTTTACGAGGCCGCCAACCGAACCAACGCCGAGACTTTCGAGGGCTGGGAGAGCGAGACCGAGGCTTATCGCCGGCGGGTGGAGGCGTTGAGCGCCGCCATCGCCGCTCTGCCCGAAGCATCAACCCCGACAGCTGCCCCGCCGGGGGCACCGATCTTTCTAGTGGGCTTCCCGCGCTCGGGCACGACCTTGCTCGATCAGATCCTGAACGCCCATTCGGCGCTCGCCGTGATGGAGGAAAAGACAGTCCTCGACCAGGTCTCGGAGGCCTTGAGAGGACCGGAAGACGAGAGGCCGTCACGTGCCCTGGAACTGGACGAGGCCGAGCGGGCGAAGCTGCGCGCGCTCTACCTCGAGATCGCCGGGCGCCTGGGCCCGCCGACCGGCACAGGCGTCACCCTGGTCGACAAGTTGCCGCTCAACATTCTCAACCTTTGGCTCGCCGCAGCTCTTTTTCCCGGCGCCAAAGTGGTCTTGATGCTACGCGATCCGCGTGACGTCTGTCTCAGCTGCTTCACCAACCTCTTTCGCCTCGGCCCGGGCCTTGCCGGCTTCCCGACACTGAAGGCGACCGCCGAGCTTTATGCCACGGTCATGACCCTCTGGGAGGAGAGTCAAAGGCGATTGCCCCTCGACATCCACGTCCTGCGCTACGAGGATCTTGTGGACGATCTGGAGGGCAGCGCGCGCCAGCTTTTCGAGTTTCTCGGCCTCGGCTGGGAAGACGCGGTGCTCGACTACCGGTCGGCGGCGCGCGCGCGCTACATCGTCACCCCCAGCTACCATCAAGTGGTGCAACCGGTCTATGACAGCTCGCGCGGGCGATGGCGACGGTTCCGAGCCGAGATGGCGCCGGTGCTAGGTCTCCTCCAGCCTTTCGTTGCGGCCTTCGGCTACGATGAGGAAGGTGGCGGCGCGTGACCGCCCTCATGCATCTCCCTCAAGCGGCGCGCAGTTTCAGCTTCAAACCGACCACCTCGTAAATGTCGAGGCCGGTAATGGCGGCCACCTCGTGGAAGGGCAGCGAGGTGTCCTGCAACAAGACCGCGGCATGCTTGAGCGGATCCATGCGCCGGTTGCTCGAGTTACGATTGGCCAGGGCCGAGGGCTGTCCCTTCCTTTCCGCGGCATCGAGCCCGCGCTTCTGGGCCGCTTGCAACGCCGCCTCGCGGCGAGCCTTGTCGCGTTGCAGATAATGATCCATCAGGTGCAGGGCGTGGGCGAAACGCCCGAGAGAGGCGGACTCCCAGGCCGCGGCGCCACCCTGGCGCGCTGGCGCCTCTTGGCGCGGCTCGGCCGGCTCGGCGGCACCCGCCGCCTCCTCCAGCGTCAGGCCGGCGCGCTCGGCCATGCGGGTCGCCGCGGCCAGAGCATTCCCGCGCTCGCCCTCGAAGGGGCTTTCCGCCGCAAGCCTCAAGAGGTTGCGAAAGCGCTGGCGCTCCTCGGATGTAAAATGCTCGCCGATCGGACTTGCTCCGCGATCTCAACTCTCAGGCGTGGATTATAGCATGCGATCCTTTGGCAAAGGGTCAAGAGATCGCGCGGTGGGTCGTTATGGCCGGAAAATGCTCTAGGTTTCCCCGCCGCTCCGGTTGATCCGCCCGACCCGTCGGCCCAGCAGGCGCAAGAAAGCGTGCGGCTCGTCTTTGGCACTGGCCTCGGCGCGGAGATCCTTTAGCTCGTCGTGCGCCGCCTGCAGGCGCGGCGCCGCCTCCTCGCGGGCAAAAGCGCCGGCCTTGGCGCGCACTTTCGGGTCGTTGGCGGCACGGCGCGCGGCTTGCAGCAAGACGTTGCGAAGCAAAGACAAGACCCCTCTCCCTTTCGAGCTCCCCAACCGATCTGGCGCTAGCTTAGCCTCTCGGCGCGTTACGATCCAGAGGGAGCGGTCATCAGGGCGTTGGCTCGAAACTCTCGGCCTCGGACGAAGGGACCAGCGGCGCGGCCGCGCCTAACTTTTTGGCGAAGCTCGCCCGATCGAATCCCTCGGGATCACGGATCAAGTCGGGCAATGGCCTGCCATCGACCCTGAGGTCCTGCAGCAGCTCACCGCGGCTCAACGACCCGTCCCCATTGCTGTCGTAACTGGTGATCAAGCGCTCCACGCCAAGGGTCTGCACCACCATAAGCCCTAGGAAAACGCCGTTGCGCATCTCGGGAACAAGGTCGGCCCGGTGACGCAAGGCCCAGGTCCGCACCTTTTTCAACAGCAACTCCGACTCGCTCACGGAAAGGCGCCGGTCGTCGTCGAGGTCGACATGCGGCCAAGCCCAATCGACGCAAGTCCCGGCCGGCGCCCTGCGGCAGAGCTCCATCAACTCCAGCATGATGCCATGCAGCCCGTCGGAAGCCCGCGCCGGCACCGAGGCCGCGACGACCAGCGCCGTCCCAAGAACCAAGGCGAACAAGAACACCGCAGGCTTGCGCCGCCAATCCCACGCCTGCCAAATACTATCGACAAGCAGGCCTTCACCCGAACCGCCCATGAAAGGTAACCTCTCCCATTACGCCGATAACCGATGACTAATGGCCGAATTTTTCCTCGACCGCACGCGCATCGTGCAAGATTGAGGTATAATGACCAATAGCGGCCTTGAAAATGTGGCGCCAGGGTGGCGAGGCTGTGGCCCGGGACCGCGTATCGGAGTGATTGCATGACGCTGGAACAAACCATCTTGTTCCTGATCATTGCCGCCACGATGGGGCTCTTCATCTGGGGCCGGCTGCGTTACGATATCGTCGCGGTGGTGGCCCTGTTGGTCGCGGTCTATTGCGGTGTCGTTTCGGCGGAAGACGCCTTTCGCGGCTTCGGGCATCCCGCCGTCATCACGGTGGCCGCGGTGTTCATCGTCTCGCGCGCCTTGCAGATATCGGGATTGGTGGATCTTCTGGTCAGCGTTCTGGCCCCGGCCAATCGTAACATGACCTTGCAGGTCGGTGCCATCGGCGGACTGGCCATGGCCTTTTCCGCCTTCATGAACAACATCGGCGCACTTGCCCTGATGCTGCCGGTAGCCTTGCGCCAATCTCTCGATTCCCGCCGACCCCCGTCAAAAATCCTGATGCCGCTATCCTTCGCGACCTTGCTGGGGGGGTTGATCACGCTGATCGGAACGCCGCCCAACATCATCATCGCGGCTTTTCGCATGGACGTCGCGGGCGAACCTTTCGCCATGTTTGATTTCACCCCCGTCGGCTTGCCAGTGGCGATCGCGGGACTTGCTTTCATTTCCCTCGTGGGTTGGCGCCTGCTCCCGGTGACGCGCGCCACTGCCACCGCGGGCGGTCAAGGCACGCGCTTCCAAATCGAGGCCTATCTCATTGAGTCGACCGTGCCTGCAACCTCGGACCTGGTCGGTGCTCAGATCAGGGATCTCGAGCGGCTTTGCCAGAACGAGATCACGGTCGTGGCGATCATCCGAGAGGGCCGCCGGCTCTTGGCGCCGGCCGGCGCCGATGGAATCCTGGCCAATGACATCTTGATTCTCGAGGGCGATCCGATGGTGCTCGAGCGCCATTTCCAGGACGAGAGGCTCGAGGCGATTTCCGATACCGGTTTCAGCGCCAAGGAGCTTCGAGGCGAGCATGTGACCCTGGTGGAAGCCATCGTCATGCCCGGCTCGCCGGTCGAGGGGCAATCGATGCGCGGCCTGCGGATGCATGAGCGATATGGGGTGAACCTCTTGGCCCTGGCCCGTGAAGACCGCAAACCCGCCTTGCGGCTAGGCTCCATACGCTTCAAGCGGGGCGACGTTCTACTCATGCAGGGCGACCGCGGCACCTTGTCGGAAGTTCTGCCCGCAATCGGCTGCCTGCCGCTGGCCCGCCGCGGGATTTCCATGACCGGCCGCCGCCGCAAGGCCATCCTGGCACCGGCTATCTTCCTGATCGCCATCCTGGCCGCCGCGCTCGGCCTGGTGAGCGTTCCAGTCGCTTTCGTCTCAGCGGTCGCGGCATTGGCGATTACGGCCTGCTTGACCCTGCGGGAAGCCTACGATTCCGTTGAGTGGCCTCTCATCGTCCTACTGGGAGCCTTGCTTCCCTTGGGCGAGGCATTGCAGACGACCGGCGCCACGGTCCTTATCGCTGAAGGCATCATCACCCTGGCCGGCACGCTTCCGATCTGGGGAATGATAGCGTTGGTGGTCGCGTGTTCAATGTTGCTGTCGGACCTCATACACAACTCTCCCACCGCGGTTCTGATGGCCCCCATCAGCGTCGCGATGGCCGAAGGCCTGCACCTGCCGCCGGAGCCCTTCCTCATGGCGGTGGCCTTGGGCGCGGCCTCTCCCTACCTGACGCCGATCGGTCACCAATCCAATACTCTTGTGATGGCTCCCGGGGGCTACCGTTTCGCCGATTACTGGCGTTTGGGGCTGCCCTTGGATCTGGTGATCCTCGTCGTCGGCGTGCCGCTGATCATGCTGGTCTGGATTCCCTAAGCAGGAGTATCACCGCCCGACGGCGGACAGTAAGAAATCGGCCCCAGCCCGCGCGACCCAAAGCCAGCGGCGACACGACCAGTCGGCATCATTCCACCAGCAAGAGCAATGATTCCTAAAAGTTGAATTAATTATAATTTATGCTAAAATTAAGCGTAGTGATGGATGATCTTACTGGCGTTTGGAATACCACGGTTCCTAAAGGGTAAGAGGAGAAGGTCCGATGCCCAGCCATCAACCTCTCTTCCTCGAATTTGGTATCGCTAACTCAATCTAAGATGAAAAAGGGGCAAGGAGAATAACAACCGTCTTTGATTGTCGGCATGAGATCGAACTGCTAGAGATAGAATTGCCGGCACGCATCGTGACTTTGAGTTTGGCGATTGCGGCTGTGGTAA
>JBFELD010000115.1:0-7381 GCA_041552375.1 Kiloniellaceae bacterium
GCTGCAGGTTGTTGGCAACCGCGACCGAGTAGAACTCACCGACCGAGTTATCGCCGCGAAGGATGCAGCTCGGGTATTTCCACGTGATCGCCGAACCGGTTTCGACCTGGGTCCAGGAGATTTTTGAGTTTTTACCCTGACACAGCCCGCGTTTGGTGACGAAGTTATAGATGCCGCCGACGCCGTTCTCGTCGCCGGGGTACCAGTTCTGCACGGTCGAGTACTTGATCTCGGCATCGTCGAGGGCGATCAGCTCGACCACCGCGGCGTGGAGCTGGTGCTCGTCGCGCATGGGCGCCGTGCAGCCCTCGAGGTAGGAGACGTAGGAGCCCTCGTCGGCGATGATCAGGGTGCGCTCGAACTGGCCCGTGTTCTGGGCGTTGATACGGAAGTAGGTCGAGAGTTCCATCGGGCAGCGCACGCCCTTGGGCACGTAGACGAAGGAGCCGTCGGTAAAGACGGCGGAGTTCAGGCAGGCGTGCTTGTTGTCCCCGGCGGGGACGACCGACCCTAAATACTTGCGCACCAGGTCGGGATGCTTGCGGATCGCCTCGGAGATCGGGCAGAAGATGACGCCGGCTTCCTCTAGCTTTCCCTTGAAGGTGGTGGCGACCGAGACGCTGTCGAAGACGGCATCCACCGCCACCCCGGCCAACATTTCCTGCTCGCGCAAGGGGATGCCGAGTTTCTCGTAGGTCTCCAGGAGCTTGGGGTCGACCTCGTCCAGGCTCTTGGGGCCGTCTTCCGGCGACTTGGGTGCCGAATAATAGTAAGCGTCCTGGTAGTCGATCGGCGCGAAGTTCACTTTCGCCCACTCGGGCTCGGGCATCTCCAGCCAACGGCGGTAGGCCTTCAAGCGCCAGTCAAGCAGCCACTCCGGATCCTCTTTCTTGGCCGAGATGAAACGAACGATGTCCTCGCTAAGGCCTTTCGGCGCGGTCTCGGACTCGATGTCGGTGACGAACCCGTAGGCGTACTTGCGCTGTTGCAGCTCCTGCAGTTGCTCGACCGTTTCAACCGAGGCGGCCATGTTTATCTCCCTGGAAACAACATGTTATGCAACAATTCGAACAATTTAATTAGCCCCTTCAGAGCGGCTGGCGGGCGTTGGCGTCGAACCCGCCGACGACCTGGCCGGGCGGGCCGTGCGTGATCGCAAGCTCGGCGAGATTGACCTTTTCGAGAGCGTCCTTGATCGCCAAGTTGACCCGGTTCCAATGGCCGCGCAGTGGGCAGAGCGCCTGGGTTCCGCAAATGTCGGGCGTTCCTTCGACGCAGGCGGTGAGAGCAATGGGGCCCTCCAAGGCTTCGATGATCGCGGAAACAGCGATGTCCTTGGGCGCACTCGCCAAGCTGTAGCCACCCGCCGCGCCGCGGTGTGCCGTCACCAGACCCGACTTCGCCAGGATGCCCAAGATCTTGGCGACGGTCGGCTGGGGAACGGCGGTCTCGCGCGCCAGCTCGCTCGCGTTGCGGACAACGCCGGGGGTGAGCGCCATTTGCGACATGATGACGACGGCGTAATCGGTGAGGCGGTTCAGTTTGAACATCCGTCCTATTCCAGACTAATTCCGTGTTAATTTAATGGTATGAAAACGCTTATCTTTCAAGGAAAATCGACCGAATTGGTCAAATTTCCCGCGGCGCCCTGACGAGCACCTGGAATTGGCCGTGCGGGCCCAATCGCAAAAGGGGTGGTTAGAAGGTTGGCGCGCTGGCCAAGGAAGGTTGCGCCGTCAGCTGAGGGCGCGACGCATGAACGCGGGAGTATGATCGCCGAAAGAGGTTGCCGGAACGTCGAGCGTGTCGTCGACCCCATTGTCGCAAATCTTCTCGGACGGTGCCGAGCCGGGCTCACTGTCTCGACGCGAGCGGGGCCCGGACGGCGCGGCGCGGCGTCCGTTCCGTTGTGACGCTGTCGTTTCCTTATGCGAATCACCCTTGCGGCCGCGGCTGCGACCGCGGCGGCGACTGGTGGGGTCGGTTTCGAGGTCCGGATCGCCCCGGTTCCAGGTCTCGGTTCCTTCGAGGTCCATGACCTCCATCCTGGGCCCGGCCATACTGACGATGGCATCCAGCGGCTTGGCCTCTTCGGGGAGCGCCAGCATGAAGGCGCGGCCGCTGCGCCCGGCCCGGCCGGTGCGGCCGATGCGATGGACGTAGTCTTCGGGCGTATTGGGGACGTCGAAGTTGAAGACGTGCGAGACCGCCGGAATGTCGAGACCCCGCGCCGCCACGTCGGAGCAGACGAGGATCTTCACCTCTCCGTCCTTGAAACGCTGTAGTGTTTCCATACGCAACGACTGGACCATGTCGCCGTGCAGGGCGGCGTTGCAGAAATCATGCTTGCTCAGCGAGCGGTTAAGGATGTCGACGTCCTTCTTGCGGTTACAGAAAACCAGCGCCGAGTTCAGCTCTTCCCGGCGGATCAGCGTGCGCAGCGCCGCGCGTTTTTCCTTCACCGTCCCGCGCACGCGCAGCAGGCTCTGGCTGACCGTCTCGGCCGGCGAGGCCGGCGGGTCGACCGAGATTTCTTTCGGATTGATGAGAAAGGCGTCGGCGATCTTGCGGATTACAGGCGCCAGCGTGGCGGAGAAGAAAAGCGTCTGGCGGATCCTGGGCAAAAGCTTGACGATGCGCTCCACGTCCGGAATGAAACCCATATCGAGCATCCGATCGGCCTCGTCGATCACCAGGATCTTGACGTCTGCGAGGAGGACCTTTCCGCGCTCGAACAGGTCCAGCAGGCGCCCCGGCGTGGCGATGAGCACTTGAACGCCGCGATCGAGCTTGCGTTCCTGGTCCTCGAGCGAGGTGCCGCCGATCAAAAGCGCGAAGTCGAAGTTGTGGTGCTTGGCGTAGCGCTCGAAGCTTTCGGCGACCTGGGCGGCCAGCTCGCGCGTCGGCGCCAGGATCAGCGAGCGCGGCATGCGCGCACGCACCCGCGTCGCCGCCAGAATCTCGATCATCGGCAGCGTGAAGGAGGCGGTTTTCCCGGTCCCCGTTTGTGCACAGCCCAAAACATCGCGCCCCATCAGCACGTAGGGGATGGCTTTTTCCTGAATGGGTGTTGGCGTTGTGTACCCGGATTCCACGACGGCCTTCAGAACGTCGGGGCCGAGTCCAAGATCGGCGAAATTTGAAATGCTAAATATCCTCTCGGCGCTTCGATCAGTCTTTACGTGCACCGCATGGCGCGCCCGGGATTGGGCGCGGACAGTTGGGCGCGATCATAGGTATCGGCGTATGGATGTCAACAGGCGAGCACGCCCAGGCAATCCGCGTCAGTTGGTCTCGAAATCCGCACCGCCATCGCCACGGCCTCGGATGCTGCGTGTGGAAAAGATCTCGAGCGCCACTTGATGAAAGAGGCCCGCGAACTGAGGCGCTTGCGGCGAGTTGGCGGGCGCATGGCCGCTGATCGAAGCTAGCGGATAGTCGCCGTTGCAAAACGCGACCATGGCCCGTACGCGGCCCGGTTCGGGCTCACGCATCGGCTGTGCGCTGACCTCACAGATACGCCCGGGATTGGCGTTGGGGGCCGGGTTGAAGAGGACGACGACCCGGAAGGGTGAGCGTTGGTTTGCCTGCGCGGGATCGGCCGTGAACTCCATGCGTCGTCCCGTGATCTGCGCCTCGCGGAGGCTTTCGGTGACGACCGCCTCGACCCCGCCATCGCCGCCGTCCGCGTAGGGTTGGCCGACGATCTCGGTATAGACCGGCCCTTCCTTGACGGCGTAGGCGAGCATGGAGGGGTCGTAGCTCGAGTCGATATAAGCCGGCGTGGTGACGACGCCGGCGCAGCCGGCAAGCAGTCCGGCGACGGCAGCAAAGGAGAAAATCGCGCGCAGGATCTTCATGGCATCGGTCTTTGCTCGGTTCGGGCGGGGAACCGCGTTGTTAGTCTCTCCTCTATGATGAGATCGTTTCCCGCGGCTCGCAAGTCAAGCCTCGGCGGGAGCATCGCCTGGCTCAAATATCGAGATCATCGACGAAGCGAGCGTTCTCCTGGATGAAGGCGAAGCGCGTCTCCGGTTTCTTGCCCATCAAGCGTTCGACCATGTCGGCGGCGGCCTGCTGCTCCCTTAGAGGGTCGGGGTCGTCCGCCGTGGAGACGACGACGCGGAGCAGCGTGCGCTTGGCCGGGTCCATCGTCGTTTCTTTAAGCTGGCGTGGAGGCATCTCTCCCAAGCCCTTGAAACGGCTGATTTCGATCTTGCCTTTTGCGGCCACCTCTTCGGCCATGATCTCTTCCTTGTGGAGGTCGTCGCGGGCATACCAGGAGTTGGCCCCCTGGGTGATCCGGAAGAGGGGAGGCTGCGCCAGGAACAAGCGCCCGCTTTCGATCAACCCCGGCATCTCCCGATAAAAGAATGTGATCAGCAGGGCGGCGATATGGGCGCCGTCCACGTCGGCGTCGGTCATGATGACGACCCGTTGATAGCGCAGCTTATCCGGGTCGAAGCCGCCGCGCGTGCCACAGCCCAGCGCCAAGGCGATGTCGGCGATTTCCTGATTGGCCCGGACCTTGTCGGCGCCGGCGCTGACGACGTTCAGGATCTTGCCGCGCAGGGGCAACACCGCCTGGATCTCGCGGTTGCGGGCCTGCTTGGCCGAGCCGCCGGCGCTGTCGCCCTCGACGAGGAAGATCTCCGTTTCCTCGGCGCGGTTGCGCGTGCAGTCGGCGAGCTTGCCGGGGAGACGCAACTTGCGGGTCGCCGTCTGCCGTTTTTGCTCCTTTTCTAGGCGCCGCCGGCGGCGTTCGTCGGCCCGCTCGATGATCCGCTCCAGCAAGCCGCGTGCCCGATCCGGGTGACCGGAGAGCCAGTGGTCGAAATGGTCCTTGATACTGGTCTCGACCAGCTTTTGCGCCTCCGGCGCCGCCAGCCGCTCCTTGGTCTGGCCTTGGAACTGGGGGTCCTTGATGAAGAGGGAAAGCATGGCCGTCGCGCCGCCCAGCAAGTCGTCGGCGGTCATCTGGCCGGCCTTCTTCGCCCCGACCAGATCGCCATAGGCCTTGAGGCTACGCAACAGGCCGGAGCGCAAGCCCTGCTCGTGGCTGCCGCCGTCGGGCGTGGGGACGGTGTTGCAATAGGACGACAGGAACCCGCTTTCGTCCACGGGCCAGGAGATCGCCCATTCGACGCGGCCGGCATCGTCGGGAAAGCGGCCCTCCCCAACGAAGGGCTCGGGCGTCAAGGTCTTGCGTTTGCCCAGCTGCGCGGTCAGAAAATCCTGCAACCCACCGGGAAAATGCAGGGTCTCGGCCTCGGGGATGGTCGCATCGCTTCCCAGCAAGGCCTTGTCGCAAGACCAGCGGATCTCGACGCCACGGAAAAGATAGGCCTTGGAGCGCGCCATGCGATAGAGCCTGGCGGCCTGGAAACGCGCCTTGTCGCCGAAGATCTGCGGGTCCGGATGCATGGTGATGGAGGTGCCGCGACGATTGGCGACGGCGCCTTCGTTCTTGAGCTTGCCGCGCGGCTTGCCTCTTTCGTAGTTCTGCCGATAGAGCTTTTTGTCGCGCGCCACCTCGACCGACAAGTCGTCGGCCAGGGCATTGACGACCGAGAGCCCGACGCCATGCAGGCCGCCGGCGGTTGCATAGGCCTTATTGGAGAACTTGGCCCCAGAGTGCAGCGTGGTGAGGATCACCTCGAGGGCCGACTTGTTCTTAACCTTGGGGTGGGGGTCGACCGGAATGCCGCGCCCGTTGTCGCGCACCACGACCCAATTGTCGGCTTTCAGCTCAAGTTCGATGCGGCTGGCATGCCCGGCCACGGCCTCGTCCATAGCGTTGTCCAGAAGCTCGGCCACGAGGTGGTGCATGGCCCCCTCATCGCTGCCGCCGATGTACATTCCCGGGCGGCGGCGCACCGGCTCCAGCCCTTCCAGGATCTCGATATCCTTGGCCGTATAGCTCGCCTTGCCGTCCTTCGATTTGGCCAAGTTCTGGAACAAATCCGCCATCGAGTTAGACTACCTTTCCGCTCCTCGGGTCCGGGGCTGGTGCAGGCCCACAAATCCGGGCGCATCCTTCACATATGCTGTAGTTATACTATGAGCGTCCACGATATCTAGTACAAACAAGGAGCAATTCCATGACTGCTTTGGCCGAGGAACCGCGCGGCGAGCTGGCCACACGAACGCTCGCCATGCCCGCCGACGCCAATCCGAGCGGCGATATCTTCGGCGGCTGGGTCCTCGCGCAGATGGATATAGCAGGGGGCATCACGGCAGCGCAACGGGCTGAGGGCCGTGTCGCCACCGTCGCGGTGACCGCGATGACCTTCCACCTGCCGGTTTACGTCGGCGACGTCCTCTGCGTCTATTGCTTGGTGGAGAAGGTCGGGCGCACTTCGATGACCCTTCGGATCGAGGCCTGGGCCCTGCGTGGCCGGCTGGGCGAGCGTGTGCGGGTCACCGAGGGCACCTTCGTTTTCGTTGCCTTGGACGAGGCGGGTCGGCCGCGTCCGGTTCCGGGGAGGGAAGAAACATGCGACGTCTGAGCCTTGCCGCCGCGGTGTTGCTGGTCGCCGGTCCGGCCCTGGCCGAAAAGGCGGACGTGCTGAAAGCCGAGGCGGAGCGGGAGAGCGCGGGAAGCTGGCGTTTCCACGTTACCGTCAATCATCCCGACACCGGATGGGACCACTATGCGGACCGCTGGGAGGTTGTCGGGCCGGACGGGCGCGTGCTGGGAACGCGCGTCTTGGCCCATCCGCATGTGAACGAGCAGCCTTTTACCCGCTCGCTTGGCGGCGTTGACCTGCCGACGGATCTGCGCGAAGTCGTCATCCGCGCCCACTGCAGCGTCGATGGCGATGGCGGGCGCAGCGTGCGGGTGACGCTGGCGCCCTGACCAAGGCGATCACGACGAGTAGTAGAGCTCGAACTCGATCGGATGTGGCGCATGCTCGAAGGCGTAGACCTCCTCCCACTTTAGCTCCAGGTAGCCGTCGATCTGGTCCTCGCTGAAGACCCCGCCTTGCAGCAGGAAGTCTTTGTCGGTCTCGAGCGACTGCAAGGCCTCACGCAGGGAGCCGCAGACGGTGGGTATATCCTTCAGCTCCTCGGGCGGCAGGTCGTAGAGGTTCTTGTCCATCGAGTCCCCAGGATTGATACGGTTCTTGATGCCGTCGAGCCCGGCCATGAGCATGGCCGAATAGGTGAGATAGGGATTGCCGGCGGCGTCGGGGAAACGCACTTCGACCCGCTTGGCGGCCGGACTTTCGCCGTAAGGAATGCGGCAGGAGGCCGAGCGGTTGCGTGCCGAATAGGCGAGCAGGACCGGCGCCTCGAAACCGGGGATCAGGCGCTTGTAGCTGTTGGTCGTCGAGTTGGCGAAGGCGTTGATGGTCCGGGCATGACGGATGATCCCGCC
>JBFELD010000116.1:0-7356 GCA_041552375.1 Kiloniellaceae bacterium
GCTGTTCGGCATCTACCTCGGGTACGTGTCGGTGGAGGCCTTCGACATCCTGCTCTCCATTCAGTTCCTCGGCATGATCATCATCGGCGGGCTGGGCTCGATCGCCGGGACACTCATGGGCACGGCCTTCATGGTCCTCCTGCCCGAGGTCATGGAGCAGCTCGTCGCCGGGATCGGACAGGTAACCGGCGACATCCCCGCGCTCAGCAGCGGCCTGGCCTATCTCAAGCAGATGGCCATCGGCCTCGCCATCGTGTTGTTCTTGATCTTCGAGCCGGACGGCCTCATTCACCGCTGGCGGCTGATCAAGGCTTACTGGAAACTCTACCCCTTTTCCTACTAGGATGGGTCAAGGAAGACGATATAGCGGAAAAACGTACGACGGACCGATCCCCGATTATCGGGATGAACGTCCTTTCGGGAGCGGGCTCCACAGGTTTTCGAGCAAGGAGGCAAGTAAAACCATGAAACAGAGTATCAAGATCGTTATCGCGGCAACGGCTCTCGCCGGTTGGGCGAGCGCCGCGGCGGCGGCCGACAAGATCGTTGTCGGCAACCTCGTCGACTTCACCGGGCGCACGGCCGTGGTCGGCAAGGTCTATGGTCAGGCCAAAGTCGACGCGATGGCCTACATCAACGCCAACGGCGGCATCAACGGCAAGCAGATCGAGGCCTTGACCTTGGACTACTCCTACGAGGTCCCGCGGGCGATCGCCGCTTACAAGAAGTGGAAGAGCCAGGTCGTGGCCATCCAAGGCTGGGGTACGGGCGACACCGAGGCCATGATCTCCTTCGTCGCCAGCGACCAGATCCCCTATTACTCGGCCTCCTACTCCGCGCACTTGACCGATCCCACGGGCAAGGGGCCGGAGACCAAGAAGCCGGCGCCCTATAACTACTTCTACGGGCCCAGCTATTCCGACGGCGTGCGCGCACTCATCCAGTGGGCCGCCGACGATGCCAAGTCCCGCGGCATCGACAGCCCGAAGTACGTGCATATGGGCGACAACCACCCCTATCCCAACGCGCCCATGAAGGCCGGCGAGGAGTACGCCAAGGAGTTGGGCATGGAGGTGCTGCCGGCGATCCAGTACTCGCTGAAGCCGGGCGACTTCAAGGCGCAGTGCCTGAGCTTGAACAACTCGGGCGCCCACTACGCATTCCTCGCCAACACCTCGGGCTCCAACATCTCGCTGCTCAAGTCCTGCGACACGGTGGGCGTCGACGTGCAGTTCATGGCCAACATCTGGGGCTATGACGAGAACGTCCTGAAGGCTGCCGGATCTTCCGCCGACGGCGTCGTCTGGGTCATGGGTGCCGCCAAGTGGGGCGACGATGTCCCCGGCATGGAGCTGGTCCGCGAGGTCTCCAAGATGTCCGATCCGGACCTCGACGAGTACCGGGCGGTTCACTACCTGCGCGGCGTCTGCTCGGTCTTCTTCATGAAAGAGGCCATGGAAGCGGCCGACGCGATGGACGGCGGCATCAACGGCCCCAACATCAAGGCCGCCATGTACGAGAAGAAGGACTGGGTTCCAGCCGGGCTGGAAGGCGTCTGCCTGCCGGCGACCTGGACTTCCGAGGACCACCGCGGCGTCATGGACGTCTTCGTCTACCGCGGCGCGGCCAAGGGCGGCGAGGGTGAGATCCCCGAGCTGATCTCCAGCGGCGCAATCGGCATGGAGCAGGTCTTCACCGCCAAGCTGCCCCGCAAGCCCGAGTGGCTCGGCTGGTAAGCGCGTTCGGCGATCGGGGCGCGGTCTCACAAGGATCGCGCCCCGGCGCCACGCTCCCGACGGCACCGCGCCATCAGACCGATGCGTTTTAGAAACAGCGAGACAGGCCATGGCTGACGCCGCGCTTGCCTCCGAGAGCGCCTCACCGGTTCTCTCGGTCAAGAATATCGAGGTCGTCTATTCAGACGTCATCCTGGTGTTGCGAGGCCTCAGCCTGGATGTGGAGGAAGGCTCGATCACGGCTCTCCTCGGCGCCAACGGCGCAGGCAAGTCGACGACCCTCAAGGCCATCAGCGGGTTGCTGAACAGCGAGGACGGGGAGATCACCCGCGGCAGCATTAATTTCGAAGGCCGCGCGATCCATCACCTCGATCCCGAGGCCATCGTCCGCGCCGGCATCTTCCAGGTCATGGAGGGGCGGCGCATCGTCCAGGACATGACCGTCATCGAAAACCTGCGACTGGGCGCTTTCACCCGCCGCGATGGCTCGGTCAAAGACGACATCGACATGGTCTTCAGCTATTTCCCACGACTGCGGGAGCGTACCGGCCTCGCCGGCTACCTTTCCGGCGGGGAACAGCAGATGTTGGCCATCGGCCGAGCCCTGATGGCGCGCCCCAAGCTGGTCCTTATGGACGAACCGTCGATGGGCTTGTCGCCACTGCTGGTCAAGGAGGTTTTCGAGATCATCAAACGCCTGAACCGCGATCTCGGGATTTCCATCCTCTTGGTCGAGCAGAACGCCAACATGGCGCTGCGGGCGGCCTCCTACGGCTACATCATGGAGCAGGGGAAAGTCGTTCTCGATGGCACCGCCGAGGAACTGCGCGACAACGAAGACGTCAAAGAGTTCTACCTCGGTGGCGGCGAAGAGCGTCGCTCCTTCAAGAACCTGAAATCCTATAAGCGCCGCAAGCGCTGGCTCTAGACCATGGCGAATACGCGCGCCTTCTATGATGAGCTGGAGGCCCGGCCACCCGAGATCCGGCGCCGCGCGCAGTTGTCGGCCCTGACCCAGCAGATTGCCCATGCGCGGCGTCACAGCCTCCATTACGCCGAGAGCCTGAAGGACGTCGAGCCGGAGGACATTGCCGATCTTGGCGCCCTGGCGCGCTTGCCGGTCCTGCGCAAAGAGGGCCTTGTGGGCCTGCAGAAGGCGCGGCCGCCCTTTGCCGGCCTGGAAACCGGAAACCCCGGAGAGATGCAGCGCATCTTCGCCTCGCCCGGACCGATCTTCGAGTTCGAGGCCGCGCGGCGCGATTACTGGCGTGCGGCGCGCGCCTTTTTCGCCGCCGGCTTCCGACCGGGCGAGATCGTCCACAACACGCTCTCATATCATCTGACGCCGGGGGGCTGGATCTTCGACGACGGCGCCCGCGCGCTCGGCTGCGCCGTGGTCCCCGCCGGCACCGGCAATAGCAAGCAGCAGGCCGAAGCCATCGCACAAATCCGCCCGCAGGGCTACGCCGGCACGCCGGACTATCTGAAGACCCTGATCGAGGCCGGCGAGGCGTTGGAACTCGACCTCGGCTCGATCACCAAGGCCTTGGTCTCCGGCGGCGCTCTTTTCCCCTCTCTGCGCCAAGACTATGCCGACCGCGGCATCGCCATGCTTCAGTGCTACGCCACCGCCGACCTTGGCCTCATCGCCTACGAGTCCAAGGCCATGGAGGGGCTCATAGCCGACGAGGGATTGTTGATCGAGATCGTCCGCCCGGGCACCGGCGACCCCTTGCCCGACGGCGAGGTCGGCGAGGTGGTGGTGACCACCTTCAATCCCGATCACCCCCTGATCCGCTTCGCCACCGGCGACCTCTCGGCGGTACTCCCGGGGCCCAGCCCCTGCGGGCGCACCAACCTGCGGATCAAGGGATGGATGGGACGGGCCGACCAGACCGCCAAGATCAAGGGCATGTTCGTTCACCCCAATCAGGTGGCCGAGGTCTTGAAGGCCCATCCGGAGATCGCCAAGGCCCGCCTCGTCGTCGACCGGCAAGGCGATGCCGATCATATGACACTGCACTGCGAAAGCAGGTCTAGCGGCGAGAGTTTGGTCGCAAGCATCGCGGAGAGCGTGCAGAGATGTTGCAAGATGCGCGGCGCGGTCGAGCTGGTCGCACCGGGTAGCTTGCCCAACGACGGCAAGGTGATCGACGACCAACGCGACTACAACCAGGGCGCCTGATAGCACAGCACTCTAAGCGCGATCGCCACCGCCCATGCCGATCAGCTTCATGATGCGGGTCGGCGTGCGACGCCCGCGCAGGACCAGTTCCTGCACCTCCTGCACATCGAAATCGGCCCCTAACTGCGCCGCCGTCTCGCCCGAGATCAAGATGAGGACGGTGTCGCTTTCGTCCATGTGTTCCTTGCCCAACGCCTCGATCCTTTGTGCGGCGTTCACGGTGTCGCCGATCAAGGTATAGTTGATGCGCCCGGGCGCCCCAATGTTGCCGACGATGACCGGCCCGCTATGCAGACCGACACGAATGCGGATGGGCTGCTCTCCGGCTTTGGCGCGATGGCGGTTGTCTTCCTCGATGCGACGAGCCGCATCGAGGGCGGCCGCGACCGCACGCCGCGCGTGATCGGGCTGATCGGCGGGTGCTCCCCAAAAGGCCATGACGCTGTCGCCGATGTACTTGTCGATCGTGCCCTCCTCAGCCTCGATCGCTTCGGCGAGGAGGGAGAAGTGTGCGTTCAACAGTCTCGCCAGCGCGTCGGCTGGCAGATCGCTGGCCAGGTCCGTGAAGCCGACGATGTCGGTGAAGAGCACGGTCACCTCCCGCTCCTCGGATTGAACGGCAGAGGCGCCCTGGCGCATGAGACGCAAAACCAGGCTGCGCGGCAGGTAGATTTCGAACCAACGCAGGGCGTTCAGCATGGCGTTATAGGCGTCGGCGGCCCGGTTGACCTCGCGCAGGTAGCTGGTGTCGACGAACTCGGCCCGATCGATCTCCAGTCTCCGCACGGCGCCGCTGACGCTGGCCAGTCGGGCGATCGGACGCGCGATCGCGCCACTGAGAACCGTCGCCGCCACGATCGCCAAGCCGAGGACTGCCAGACCCACCAGCAGCGCCAACCTCAGATCCTCGAAGCTTCTGTCGACCTGCTCCAAGCGCGAGTAGATGCCGAAGGTCCAGGCCTCAGGCCCAAACCCGACGACGGTTCGATAGAAGAAGACGACGCCGCGGCCGTCCTTTTCGGTGAGCTTGCCGTCAACGCTCGCCCCCGGCCGGACCTCTCGAAGATCGAAGGTCGCCTCGAGAGGGAAAAATGCCAAATCGGGGTCCCCCAGCGTCTCGATATCCACTAAGGGCGCCTCTTCGCCGCCACGCACGGCCAGATCCTGCAGGGCCGCGTGCGCGATGACCTGGCGATCGCCGGCGAGGATGAAACTGGTGAGTTCCGTCTGATCGCTGATTGTGGCAATGAACTCCGACAAGGCCCGCAAGGTGACGATCGACAGGATCGCGCCACGATACTCGTTCTCGACCCGAACCGGCTGAAGATAGAACAAGCCCGGCTCGCCGAGACTGTCGATCCAATGAACCCCGGTCCAGCCCGTCCCCCCGCTTTCCCGCGCCCATCGCGTCCAGGCCCGCGTGCCGGGGTCGTCCTGCTCGGAATCCCGGCGCTGGATCAGACCCTCCGGAAGGCGCCCGACGCCGGTCAACCGAAGATCCTCGTCGATGAAAGCGATGCCGTAGATCTCGGGCGCGCCGCCGAGACTACCCAGCATGATGTCGCTCAGTCGATCCTTGTCATCCGGATCGAGCTTGCCCTCGGCGATCAGCGTGGCGATGAACTCGGCCTGGCTTTCAGCGCCGGCAAGGTGGCTTTCCACCTGTTCGACCATCGCATCGACGATGGATTCTCCCGATGCCCCCAAAAGCCTCAGCATGTTGTCCTTGGCGCCGGAGATGGAGATCCAGAGCACCGTCCCGATGGTGACGGCGATAAGCCCGCCAAAGCAGAACGCAAGCGTCAAGGAAAGAGGAAAGCCGCGCCGTCCACTCGCGGATTCGGTCTCGTCTTCCTTGACGTTTTCGGACACGGACCTAGTCGTCGGAAATGATTTTCATGACATCACCAGGCTTCACCTCACGTCCCGAGGATAGCCCATTCAAGACGAGAAGATGCTCCAACCTCGCGCTTTCCACGGACATGTGCTCGGCTATGTCGGCGGCGCTTTCGCCAGGCCTGACGGTGTGCAGACGAATTCTTTGGGGCTTGACCGCCGCCGCTTCGCGTTTCGACAAACGCTGAAAGCTATAGGTCGTGCGCCGGAACGGCTCGGCGAAGCGCGCGGTCTTATTGACCGGCGTGACGAACAAGAAGCGGTAGATCGTAGTCTCGTCATAGCGGATCGCGAGGCCGCGCAAGTCCCGCTCGCCGGAGCGCGACGTTACTCTCAGCCGCCCGGTCGCCGCTTCCATATTGTTGACCGTGATCCTCTCCAGGTTTTCCAGGTCGCTCTCGGCCCAAACATCGCGAAGATAGGCGGTCATGGGCCCGCGATACCGCTCCGGCGCCCGGTCGAAGAGGATAAAGGCACCCTCCGGCCCCTCGGCGAGAACATAGTTGGGTGCATTCGCCAAACGGAACCCGGGCGGCACCTCGAAGGAAAACCGCAAGGGCGGGTGAATGAACTTAAGCCCGCGCACGACGCCGTGGGCGGGATTGTCGCCGTAGATCAGCCCGTCTATCGCCCGCAGATAGGCATCCTCGCCGACGACGGGCTCGGGCACCGGCTGCACCGCGGCCTTTTTCTTGGCCAACTTGACACGGTCCAGAGTACGCGGATGGGTCTGCAGAATGCTGAAGTCATCAGCCGCCTCGGCCTTGCCGGCGAGCTGCGCTTGCAGACGGCTGTGCGCGTACATCTTGCTCAAGAAGCTGGCGGCCGCATCGGTGTCGTAGCCGGCGCGGGCCATATAACGGATCCCCAGGGTGTCCGACTCGAGCTCTTGGTCGCGACTATAGCTACGCAGCGCGATCGTGCCGAGGGTCTGGCCAGCCTGCGAAGCCAGGTCGCCCGCGAACACGCCGAGGCCGACAGAGGCGATGCCGACGGCCAGCGACTGGCCATAGCGCTCGGCCGAATGGCGGGCGGTGACGTGGCCGATCTCATGGCCCAGAACGCTCGCCAGCTCGGCTTCGGTTCGCGCCAGCGCCAAGAGTCCCCGCGAGACGTAAACATAGCCTCCCGGTAAAGCGAAGGCATTGACGATGGGCGAGTCCAGCACCGTGAAGGTGAAGGTCAGGTTGGGAAGCTCCGACTTGCGCGCCAAACTCTGTCCGACGCGCGAGGCGTAGGCCTGGAGATCCTGATCGGCGTAGTCGCCACCGAACTCCTGCACCATCTTGGGGTGCTGCTCGAAGCCGATCGCCTTTTCGTCCTCCTCGGACATACCACCGGTGAAGATGGTCCGCCCGGTGCCGGGCGCCACGGCACAAGCGACAAGCGCGATAAGGGTCAGAAAAGCGGCGGCAAGCCGGAACAACCTCACAATCATTCTTCGAGTACCTCGATCTGTTCGGGATGAGTTATCTTCACCATGGGTCCGTTGAGGGAGTTTAGCCAACCTCGTAGCCGTACGCGACGCCCCTCGAGCAC
>JBFELD010000117.1:0-7332 GCA_041552375.1 Kiloniellaceae bacterium
CGCGCATAAGGCCCAAGGTCTCCCTTCTTTCATGACCATACACCCCTGTATGGACAACAACCAAGTAAATTTGCTAGGTTCCGGTCGGATGCGTGAACGGCCCATCGGGCACCCAAAGCGGGGGCCCACTCGTGACGGGGAGACAAGGTCATGAAATCACACCTGCAAGTTGCCGTAATCGGCGGCGGCGTGGTCGGTTGCAGCGTGCTTTATCACCTGACCAAGCTCGGCTGTAAGGACGTGGCGCTTCTGGAACGCAAGGAGCTGACGGCGGGCTCGTCCTGGCACGCGGCGGGCGGCTTCCATGCGGTGAATGCGGATCCCAACATCTCCGCCCTGCAAGCCTACACGATCGCGCTCTATGATGAGATCCAGGAGGTCTCGGGTCAGGACGCCGGCGTCCACATGACCGGCGGCATCAACGTCGCGGCGACGGAGAACCGCTGGGAGTTCCTGCGCGCCGAGTGGGCGCGGCACCGCGTGCTCGGCATCGAGTCCGAGCTGGTCAGCCCCAAGGAGATCGCCGATCTCTGCCCGCTGATGGACACCTCTTCGATCCTGGGCGGTCTTTACGATCCCAAGGAGGGTCATCTGGACCCCTCCGGCACGACACTGGCCTATGCCAAGGCGGCGCGGGTGAACGGCGCGGAGGTCTACCGCCACACCAAGGTCGAAGATCTGAGGCAACGCCCGGACGGCGCCTGGGACGTGGTGACCGACCAGGGCACGATCGTCGCCGAGCACGTGGTCAACGCGGCCGGGCTCTGGGCGCGCGAGCTGGGCGCCATGGTCGGCCTCAACCTGCCGGTCATGCCGATGGAGCACCACTATCTGCTGACCGAGTCGCTACCGACCCTGGAGAAGATGGACCACGAGATCCCCCTTATGCTCGACCTGGACGGCGAGATATACCTGCGCCAGGAGCACAAAGGCGTCCTGCTCGGCCTTTACGAGACCCCGGCGACACCCTGGGCGCTCGACGGCACGCCTTGGGACTACGCCGAGGACGAGCTGCTGCAACCCGACCTGGACCGCCTGGCCGACAGCCTGGCGACGGGCTTCAAGCGCTTTCCCGAGGTCGAGGCGGCCGGTATCCGGCGCATCGTCAACGGCCCCTTCACCTTCACCCCCGACGGCAACCCGTTGGTCGGGCCGGTGGCCGACCTCAAGGGCTATTGGTGCGCCTGCGGGGTCATGGCCGGCTTCGCCCAGGGCGGCGGCGTCGGCCTGGCGCTGTCGCGCTGGATCGTCGAGGGCGACCCGGGCCAGGACATCTTCGCCATGGACGTCGGGCGCTTCGGCGACTTCGCCACCACCGCCTACACCCTGGAGAGGACCAAGGAGTTCTATGAGCGCCGCTTCCGTATCGCCTTCCCGAACGAGACCTGGCCGGCGGGACGCCCCGCGAAAGTGACGCCCCTTTATGAGCGGCAGAAGTCGGGCGCCATCTATAGCGCCTCCTTCGGGCAGGAGATCCCGCTGTTCTTCGTGCCCGAGGGTCAAGAGCCGGTCGAGGAGCTGAGCTTCCGTCGCTCCAACGCCTTTGCCATCGTCGCCGAAGAGTGCCGGCAGGTGCGCGAGGCCGTCGGCATGGTCGAGACCGCGACCTTCGCCAAGTACGTGGTCGAGGGACCGGAGGCCGAGGCTTGGCTCGACCGCATGATGGCCTGCCGCCTGCCCGCTGTGGGCCGCATTCGCCTGGCGCCGATGCTGGCGCCGAGCGGCCGGCTGATGGGCGACTTGACGGTCATGCGCCTGGCGGAGGACCGCTTCATGATCTTCGGTTCGGGCTATCTGCAGACCTGGCACATGCGCTGGTTCGGCGACCACCTGCCCGATCAGGGTGTCACTATCAAAAATGTTACCGACGAGCTGCTCGGCTTCGCCATCGCCGGGCCGGGCGCGCGCGAGCTTCTCGGCCGAGTGAGCGCCGAGGACGTCTCCAACGAGGCGCTGCGCTTCATGGGGCTCAGGGAGATGGACGTCGGGCTCGCCCCCGCCCTCGTCGCCCGGCTTTCGGTCGCCGGCGAGATCGGCTACGAGATCTACGTACCGGCGCAATACCTGGTGCCGCTCTATGATCGCCTGCACGCCGCCGGTGCCGATCTGGGGCTTCGCGATTACGGCATGTACGCCTTGAACTCGCTGCGGCTGGAGAAGTCCTTCGGCATCTGGTCGCGAGAGTTCACGCCCGACTACACGCCGATCGAATCCGGCATGGACCGCTTCGTCGCCTACGACAAGACCGACTTCGTCGGCCGCGACGCGGCGCTGGCCGAGCGCGAGGCCGGGACCCCCAAGCGCCGGCTGGTCACCCTCGACATCGCCGCCGACGACGCCGATGTCTGGGGCTATGAGCCGGTCTGGCGCGGCGAGAGCTATGCCGGTTTCGTCACCTCCGGCGGCTATGGCCATACGGTCGGGAAAAGCCTTGCCATGAGCTACCTTTCGAGCGAGATGTTGGCCGACGGCGCCGAATTCGAGGTGCATGTTCTGGGAGAGCGCAAGACCGCGCGGGTCTTGTCCGAGCCGGCCTACGACCCACAGGGCGCTCGTCTGCGCGGTTGATTTGCGGCCAGGGGAACAGGGAGTGATGTGATATGACCCAACACTACGACGCCATCATCATCGGCGCCGGGATCATCGGCGCGGCCACCGGCTTCGAGCTATCCAAGAAAGGCTGGAAAACGCTCAACGTCGACATGCTGCCGGCATCTGGCTACGGCTCGACCTCGAACTCCTGCGCCATCATCCGCGTGCACTATTCGACCTGGGACGGCATCGCGATGGCCTACGAGGGTTACTTCTATTGGCATGAATGGGCCAAGTATCTCGATGCCGGGGACGAGCGCGGCCTGGCCGATTTCATCGAATGCGGCGCCCTGGTCATGAAGACCGAGCAAAACGGCAAGCTCGCCAAGCATTGCGAGCTGGCCGACAAGCTAGGGATACCCTACCAAACCTGGGACCCGGAGGCAGTCAAGGAGCATCTGCCGATCTACGATATGAAGAGCTACTTCCCGCCCAAGCGCATGGACGACGCGGGCTTTGGCGAGCCCGTGGCCGGCGCCGTCGAGGGCGGCGTCTTCTTCCCGACCGCCGGCTATATCTCGGATCCCCAGCTCGCAACCCATAACCTGCAGCGAGCCACCGAAGCCAAGGGTGGCGACTTCCTCTTGGGCCGCAAAGTGTTGGAGATTCTGACCCGTGACGGGCGCACAGCCGGGGTCAAGCTGGACGACGGCCGCGAGATATCCTCCCCCGTCGTCGTCAACGTGGGCGGCCCCCACTCCTCGATCATCAACCAGATGGCAGGCGCGACCGGCGACATGCGCATCAGTACCAAGGCCCTGCGCCAAGAGGTGGTTCACGTGCCAGCGCCCGAGGGTTTCGACTTCGAGAAGCTGGGAACCGTGGTCTCCGACAGCGACATCGCCTGTTATTGCCGGCCGGAGACCGGCAACCACATCCTCATCGGCAGCGAGGATCCGGAGTGCGATCCGCGCGAGTGGGTCGATCCGGACGATTTCAACCGCGACTTCACCGACCAGTGGACACACCAGGCGCTGCGCTATGCCCAGCGCGTTCCGACGCTCGGCGTGCCTAGCCGCATGAAGGGTGTGGTCGATCTCTACGACGTCACAGAGGACTGGATCCCGATCTACGACAAATCGTCCCTGCCCGGCTTCTACATGGCCTGCGGCTCCTCGGGCAACCAGTTCAAGAATGCCCCCGTCGCAGGTAAGATGATGGCGGCCTTGATCGACTACTGCGAGCAAGGCAATGACCACGACGCGGCCCCCCTCCAATTCCATATGGATTACACCGACATCGATATCGACGTCGGCTTCTATTCCAGGCGGCGGGAGATCAATCCGGAGAGCAGCTTCAGCGTGCTCGGCTGATCGGCCCTTTTACCGCTAAGCAAGCTAGTAAAGGTGAGCTAAATGGACGACTACTCCAATGAGGTTATGGACCAGATAGTGCTTCTGCTTTCGACCTATGGGCTAAAAATCGTGGGGGCGGTCGCCGTTCTGATCGTCGGTTGGATGATCGCCGGCTGGTCCCACCGCATAGTCACCAAGGGGCTATCGAGACGCGAGCGTGTCGACCCCATGCTGATCGGCTTTTTCGCAAGCCTGGCGAAATACCTGGTCTTGGCGGTCACCGTCATCGCGGTCCTCAATCAGTTCGGTGTGCAGACCGCAAGCCTCATCGCGGTCTTGGGCGCGGCGGGCCTGGCCATCGGCTTGGCACTTCAGGGCACGCTTTCCAACGTCGCCGCCGGGGTCATGCTGCTCTTCTTCCGGCCCTTCAAGATCGGCGACTACATCGACGCCAGCGGCATTTCGGGAACGGTCAAGAACGTCGGCCTCTTCGTCACGGAACTGGCGACCCCGGACAACGTCCATGTCGTCGCCCCCAACGCCCAACTTTGGGGCACGGCCATTCACAACTACAGCCACAATGACACCCGTCGTGTCGACCTCACCATCGGCATTGCCTACGAGGACGACGTGAAACGTGCGTTGGAGGCGCTTCTGGACACGGCGAGAGCGGACGCGCGCGCGCACGCCGACCCCGAGCCCTTTGCCGCCGTCGCCGAGCTGGCCGACAGCTCGGTCAACATCGCGCTGAGGGTCTGGTGCGATGCCGGCGACTACTGGCCGCTGAAGTTCGACCTGACCCAGGCGGTCAAGGCGCGCCTCGATGCCGAGAGCATCTCCATTCCCTATCCACAGCACCAAGTTCACCTCTCGCAGGCCGCCGCGCAATAGGGTCGTCCAGCGGCCACCAGACAGCCGATCGGGCCGATGTCGGCGCCTCTCGGCCTCATCCTTTTGGATAGGCTTTCTATTCTTGCGCGCATTCGGCGGGCGAATAGACTGGAAGTTTCGGGCGTTTCGGGGGAAGCGTCTCGTCATCGGTGCCGCAGGTAGCGGCGGACCGGCGATCGAGACGCCGTCGGCGCCCAGGACCTGCAGGGAACACCCGCGGCCACGCGACGGCCCCTTTCAATGCGTGCGGCGGGCGGACAGACATAAAGAGGACCGTTTGATGAGAAGTACGTTCAGTTTTGTCGCCGTGGTTTTGGCCGGGACGTCCGTCCTCGCCGGCTGTGGCACCGAGTTGGAGCGCACGCAAGCGACGCGCCCCGTCGGCTCGGATTTCGAGCAAGCACTCTATAGTGATTACGTCAGGCTGTCGGCTTCGGAGCTCGCCGAAGGCGACCTGCGAGATGCGGACGCCTTCGCTGAGCGCGCTCGCGATGCGGGCGGACCGCGGACAGTTCAACCCGAGGAGCTCTGGTCGCGCGACATCCCGCCTCAGCACGACGTCGAACTGGGCCTGGCGCGGGTTCTGTTGGTCAACGCCCTGAACGCTTCAGCGCGCAACAAAGCACCCGCGGACGCCTCTCGGGCGCAAACGATGTTCGATTGCTGGATGCAAGAGCAGGAAGAGAACTTTCAGTCCGACGACATCGCCGCGTGCCGCGATGGGTTCTACGAGTCCCTGAAGGTGATCCAGGGTGCGGTCGCCATCGAGGTCAAAGTCTCGGAGACGGCACCGGAAGCACCGGCGTTCGAGCCGCGATCCTACGTCGTCTATTTCGGTCTCGACAGCACCGATCTGACTGGTAGCGCGCTCAGCGTCGTCGATCAGGCGGCCCGCTATGCCCGGCGCTTCCCCGGTGCCGAGGTCGTCATCAAGGTCGTCGGTCACACCGATACCACGGGCTCCAAGACCTATAACCTCGAGCTTGGCGCGGGGCGTGCCAAGGCCGTCGTCCAAGCGCTCGAGAGCGCCGGTATCGGTGACACGAAGGTCACCTGGGTTTCAAAAGGCGAAGAAGAGCCAGCGGTGGCCACCGCCGATGGCGAGCAAACACCGCTCAATCGCCGGGCGACGTTGGACGTCACGCAGTAGCCGGCCGGCCTCGGCCGGCGGGCCCGGCGACGGGTCGAATCTTGGGCGTATCATGGCCGGCACAGGTCCTTTGCCGGGATGGAGGACCGTGCACTGCTTGTAACGTTACCCATCGATGGCAAGCCGCTGCGCGCCCTCGTCTTCGATCTCGACGGGACCCTTATCGATTCGGCGGGAGACCTGCGCGCCGCCCTCAATCAAGGCCTAACGGCGCGAGGGCGCCCGCCGCTCGACACCGACCGCGTGCGGCGGATGACCGGCGACGGTATCGGAAAGCTGGTGGAGCGGGCTTTGGCCGCCACCGGCGAGGTGCCCGATGAACCGACGCTTCGGGCTGTAGTCGACGACGTACTCGCCGCTTACACGGCCTGCCCGGTGGCCGAAACCGTCCCCTATCCGGACGTCGTCGACTCGCTCCGGGCATTTCACACCGCCGGCCTGCGGATGGCCGTGTGCACCAACAAGGTCGTGGATCTCAGCCGACTGATCCTCGAGACCTTGGGCCTGGCCCCTTTCTTCGACATCATCATCGGCGGCGATAGCTTGGCGCAGCGAAAACCCGATCCCGAGCCTGTTCTGGCTTGTCTGTCCGGACTCAAGGCCGGTCCGGAGGAGGCGCTCTTCGTTGGCGATAGCCGGAACGATCTGCTCGCGGCGCGCGCCGCCGGTCTGCCGATGGCCCTCATTCCTTCCGGCTATGGCACGTCCCGTGCCGGCGACCCGTCCCCCGACCTCAAGGTCTGCGACATGGCCGCCCTGGCGCGGCTCATCCTGAGGTGACACTGTCCGCGCTTATGCGCGGCGGTCCTCCTTGATCATATCGCTGGCCTTTTCGGCGATCATGATCACCGGCGCGTTGGTGTTGCCGGATGTGATGGTCGGCATGATCGACGCATCGACCACGCGAAGGCGCTCTACCCCGCGAACGCGCAGGCGGGGATCGACGACAGCGCCCTCAGCCTCACCCATGCGGCAGGTGCCGACCGGATGAAAAATGGTGGTCGAATAGGTGCCCGCCGCCTGCGCCAACTCGTCGTCGCTCTGATAATCCGGACCGGGGAGATATTCCTCCGGGCCGTAAGGTGCGAAGGCCTTGCTCTCCAGCACGATACGCCGGGTCAAACGCAAAGCATCGGCCACCACCTGACGATCCTTCGGGGTCGCGAGATAGTTGGGTCGGATCTCCGGCGCATCGCGAAAGTCGGCGCTGGCCACGCGGACGCTGCCGCGGCTTTCCGGCCGCAGATTGCAGACCGAGGCGGTGAAGGCGGGAAAGGGATGCAGAGGCGCGCCGAACTTGTCCAGAGAAAGGGGCTGAACATGATACTCGATGTTGGGGGTCTCGTACTCGGAGCTGGAGCGCGCGAAAGCCCCCAACTGGGATGGCGCCATGGTCATGGGCCC
>JBFELD010000118.1:0-7285 GCA_041552375.1 Kiloniellaceae bacterium
TTCAACTACGAGGCCATGAAGTCCCTGAACGACGACCTGCAGATGCGCAGCGACTGGCTTATCCCGATCTGCAGCGGCTCGGAACGGCTGAAGAACGGCAAGGGCGACAAAGCCCATCCGACCCAAAAACCCGAAGCGCTTTTGCACCGGGTGATCCTGGCCGCCACCAAGCCCGGAGAACTGGTCCTCGACCCCTTCTTCGGTAGTGGAACCACCGGGGCCGTCGCCAAGAAGCTGGGCCGGCGCTGGATCGGCATCGAGCGGGAGGAGAAGTACGCCGCCATCGCCCGCAAGCGCATCGCCCAAGTGGAGGCGCCCAAGGACTTGGAGACCATCACCACGCCGGCCAAGCGTGAGGCGCCGCGTATTCCTTTCGGCTGGCTGGTCGAGCACGGCCTGCTCGAACCGGGGGCCGTCCTGCACGGCCCCAACCGGCGCTGGCGGGCCAAGGTGCGCGCCGACGGCACCCTGATCAGCAGCGACGTGAAAGGCTCGATCCACCAGGTGGGCGCGCACCTGCAAGGCGCGCCCAGCTGCAACGGCTGGGCCTTTTGGCATATCGACGTTGAGGGCAAGTCCGTCTCGATCGACGTGCTGCGCCAAAAGCTGCGGACCAAGCTGAACTAGATTACGAGGTCATGGCCAGCATCCGCCGCGCAACGAATAGTGACCGGCCGATCCTCGCCGCGGTGCAGGCGGCGAGCTGGAAGGACGCCTATCGCGACGCGTTGCCGCCCGACTACATGACCGATGAGCTGGATGCGGACCTGGAGCATCACTGGCACTCCACCGAGATCACCGAAGACGACGTGGTCCTGGTCGCCGAGGACGACGAAGACGGAAATATCGTCGGGTTCATCGCCGTCTGGGTGCGCCCCGACCCCTATATCGACAACCTGCATGTGCGCCCGGGTCAGCGCTCGCGCGGTATCGGCCGGCGCTTGATGGCCGCGGCGGCCGAATGCCTCATGACCGCCGGGCACGCGCGCGCCTACCTCTGGGTGCTGGCCTCGAACCAGCGCGCGATCTCCTTCTACGAAGGCCTCGGCGGCGTGCGGACCGAGGAGGCCATGCAGCCCCTTTTTGCCTACCAGGCTCTCAACTACCGGATCGAATGGTCCGATCTTTCGGAGGTCCCGCGGCGCGCCGGGTCCGAAGGCGCGCAGGCCTAGTCCCGCGCGCCGGCCAGGCCGTGGCGGATTAGCTTGCGCATCACCGTGGGCAGCGCCTCTCCCTGAAGGCTCTCGGGCGAGACCCAGCGTCCCACACCGGCGAGCGCCTCGTCCTCCAACCGCCCCGCCCAAAGCGTCGCCTCCAGATGAAAGTGCGTGAAGGTGTGGCGCACAGATCCGGGTAGGGTCCGCCAGGCGAGGTCGAACGGGGCCGCCGCTAGCACCTCTCGCTCGTCCCACCTGGCCTCGCGCCAGGGGGTCGAGGGCACCTCCATCATCCCGCCCAAAAGCCCCTCTTCCGGACGCCGGCGCAAGAACAGGGCGCCATCGCCACGGCGCACCAGAAACGCGACCGCCCGGCGCGTTGGCCGCTCGGCTTTCGGCGCCCGGCGCGGCAAGGTTTCCGCATCACCCTCGGCATGAGCCCGGCAGTGACCGCGCAGCGGACAAATCATGCACTTGGGCGCGCGCGGCGAACAAATGGTGGCGCCCAGGTCCATCATCGCTTGCGTATAGTCACCGCAGCGCTCGCCCGGCGTCAGACGTTCGGCTACGCGGCGAATCTCGGTCTTTGCGGCGGGCAGCGGCTCCTCGATCGCGAAGAGCCGGCAGATCACCCGCTCGATGTTGCCGTCCACCGCCGTCGCCCGTTGGTCGAAGGCAATCGCGGCGATGGCCGCGGCCGTATAGGGGCCGATCCCCGGCAGCTCCCTCAGGCGCTCCTCGCTATCAGGAAAGCGCCCGCCCAGCTCACCGGCGACCTTGCGCGCGCAGCGGTGCAGGTTACGGGCACGGGCATAATAGCCCAGTCCCGACCAAAGGGTCAGTACGTCCTCCAGCGGTGCCGCGGCGAGCGTGCGCACATCCGGCCAGCGGGCGAGGAACCGCTCGAAATATGGCGCCGCGCTCACCACCGTCGTCTGTTGCAGCATGATCTCGCTCAACCACACAATATAGGGATCGCTTGGTGGCGCTCCCGGGCGCGGGCGCGGCGGCGCGCGCCAAGGAAGCCGACGGGCATGACCGTCGTACCACGCAAGCAGGCGCTCGGACAGGTCCGGCGCATCCCGGGCGGGATCGCTCGCGCAAGCCGCTTGGCGCTGTGGACGCTTCATGTCATTGCCTGTTTCGATGGCGCTCGCCATTCCTCTATACTGAGATGATCGCCGTGGTGAAAGATGCTGAAGTCCAAGAAGTCGCAAAAGTCAAAATCCGACCCGGCCCGGCGCGCGAGCCGGGGCCTGAAGGCACTATCGACGCGCCTGCCCGGCGTGACGGCCGAGGCGCTGGGCCGGCGCGGCTTTGCCGACGGCGCGCTGGTGAGCGACTGGCCCAAGATCGTCGGGCAAGACCTGGCGCGGGCGAGCGAGCCCTTGCGGCTGTCCTTCGCCAATAGGCGCGAGCGTCGCGACGGCACACTCCTGCTGCGTGTCGAACCGGCCTTCGCGCTGATCCTGCAGCACCTCCAGACGCAGCTTCTCGAACGCGTCAACGGCTTCTTCGGCTATCACGCCGTGGCCCAACTTCGCATCCTGCAAGGCCCGGTGCGCGGGGCCGATGAAGAAGACGACGTGGCGGATGCAAAGCCACTCGATCCGGAGATCCAGGCAGCCATAGAGGCCCAGCTAGCGGAGGTCGACGACGAGGCCTTTCGCGACGCTCTCCTGCGTCTGGCCCAATCGTTCCACGGACGCGGCGAGGATTGACCGCCCAAAATTCGCCATTCTTGCCACCTTCAATGCCAGCGCTCGTCGGCCACGCGAGCCCACTGTCCGGGGATGCGCGGGACACCGGAGGCGTAGCATTTTTGTGTGTAACTCTCGCTTGTCGAATCCCGAATCGGGGATTAGCATGCACTAGATATGGTAGATGAGACATGAACAGACGTAAGATCCTGATCGACATTGGCCGTTTGGGCCTGCTGACCGGCACCTCGTTGGTTCTGGGAGGTACCCTTGGCGGAACCGCCATCACCACCCCGGCACGCGCACAGGACGGGGCGTTGCCCGAGCGCGCCCTGGGGTCATCCGACGCCAAAATCACGATTATCGAGTATGCCTCCCTGACCTGCCCGCACTGCGCGCATTTTCATGAAGCCACATACCCTGAGCTGAAGACTCAGTGGATCGACAGCGGCAAAGCACGCTTCGTCTACCGCCATTTTCCACTGGATGGTTTGGCGTTGCGCGCCGCGGCGCTCGCGGAGTGCATGGAAGGCGACAGCTTCTTTGGCTTCCTGGACTTGCTTTTCGCCAGTCAACAGTCCTGGGCCCGGGCGTCCGACCCGATCGCCGCGCTGCAGAATCTGGCCAAGCAGGCGGGCATGGACGAAGCCACGTCCGAGGCGTGCCTGACCGACGATGTGGTGATCACACAGGTGCTCACCCAGCGTCAGCAGGCCTCGGCCGAGTTCGAGATCGACTCGACGCCCAGCTTCATCGTCAACGACAAGAAGATCGCGGGTGCGATCGCTTACGGAGAATTAGACGAGTTTTTGTCGGGCCTGCTTTAGCTGGTGTCATGGCGCGGCCGTGACGCAGGGGACCAGCGGAGCCGGAGGTAGGGGTCCGGAGTAGAGATCGAGGGGGAACCGTCAAGTCCGTGGTCCAGTTTACTAGCCTGCGCCTCACTGGCTTCAAGTCTTTCGTCGATGCGACCGACGTCCTGGTTGAACCAGGCGTGACCGCTATCGTTGGGCCAAACGGCTGTGGCAAATCCAATCTCGTCGAAGCCCTTCGCTGGGTGATGGGCGAGAACTCCGCCAAGCGCATGCGCGGCGGCGAGATGGACGACATCATATTCTCCGGTTCGGCCAATCGCCCCGCCCGCAACGTTGCGGATGTCGTCGTCTCGCTGGATAACAGCGACCGGACGGCGCCCGCTCATTTCAATGATGCCGAGATACTCGAGGTCTCGCGGCGGATCGTCCGTGGTCAGGGATCGCTCTACAGGGTCAACGGCAAGGAAACGCGGGCTCGCGACGTACAGACCCTCTTCGCCGATCTGGCGACCGGGTCGCACTCGACGGCGATGGTCAGCCAAGGACGGGTGGGCGCCATCATCAATGCCAAGGCGATCCAACGCCGGGCGCTGCTGGAGGAGGCCGCCGGCATCACCGGCCTGCATTCGCGCCGTCACGAAGCCGAGTTGCGGCTGCGCGCCGCGGAGAGCAACCTGGAGCGCCTGGACGACGTCATCGCGACCCTCGAAGCTCAGCACCAGGGCCTGAAGAAGCAAGCCCGCCAAGCGACGCGTTACAGAAACCTCAATAACCAACTCCGCCGCCTCGAGGCGATCTTGCTGCACCTCGATGTGGAGCGCGCCCGCGAGACCCTGGCGCAGGCCGAGAAGACCATGGGCGCCGCGGAAACGAGGGTCGCGGAGGCCAGCCGAGGGGCCGCCAACCAGGCGCGCCTTCAGGCCGAAGTCGCCGCGCGTCTGCCGGACTTGCGCCAGGAAGAGGCCGAGGCGGCCGCCGCCTTGCAGCGCCTGCGCCTGGACCGCGATGGCCTCGACCGGGAGGCCGAGCGCGCCGCGGAACAACAAGCACAAGCGGCTGAGCGGCTGCGCCAGACCGAAGCCGACCGTGAGCGGGTTCAACGCCTTCTCGAGGATGCGGCGCAGGCCGACGACCGCTTGGCCGAAGAGCGCCGGCGCCTGATACTTGCCGACGAGGCCGAGGAGGAGGCTCGTGGCGAGGCCAAGGCCGCGCTTGAGACCGCCGAGGCCGAAGTTGCGGCCGGCGAGGAAAAGCTGGGAACTCTGGCCGAGAAAGTCGCCGCCGACGAGGCCCGCGCGGCCACGCTCAGCCAACAGATCGAGGCGCTGACGGGGCGCATGGCGCGGTTGCGTGGCGAGCTCGACCAAACCATCGCCGAGCGCGCCCGACTGGAAGGCGAGCGTGCGCCGAACGCCGAGCTCGAGACGGCGAAAACGGCCGTCGAGGAGGCCGAACGGCGACTGGACGACCTGCGCGGCGCGGCGCGGCAAGCGACCGAAGCCTTGAGCGCGGCGCGCGAAACAGAGGATGGTGCTCGCGAAACCCTACGCGAGAAGACCGAAGTCGCCGCCAAGATGGAGGCGGAGGTCGAAGCGCTGGCCGCGCTGCTGGAAGCGGGTGAGCCCGACATGTGGCCGGCGATGGTCGATGCGCTGGACGTAGACGAAGGGTTGGAGATCGCCCTGGGCGCGGCGTTGGGCGACGACCTTGCTGCCTCCTCCGACGAGGCGGCGCCGATGCATTGGCAAATGCTTGCCCCCTACGATACGACCGCGCCGCTGCCCGAAGGCGCGATACCGCTCCACCGCTGGGTCCAGGGGCCGGCGGCGCTGGCCCGACGCCTGGCTCAGATCGGCGTCGTCCCCGACGCCGCGACCGGCCAGCGCCTTCAGGCTCTGCTGCGGCCCGGGCAACGTCTAGTAACCCGGGCGGGGGAGCTGTGGCGTTGGGACGGCTTCACGGTCGAAGCCGACGCGCCCACCGCCGCCGCTCAACGCTTGGCCCAACGCAACCGCCTCGCCCAGCTGCGCGAGGGACTTGACGAGGCGCGCGACGCCCGGAAGGCGGCCCAAGGCGCGTTCGATGCGGCCCGGACCACCGCGCTTGAGGCTCAAGCCACCAGTGACGCTGCCCGTGAGACCCTCAACGCCTTTTTTGCCGAGCTCGACGCCCTGCGCCGCCGGCACGGAGAGCTGGCGCAGAGCTTCGCCGCCCTCGACAGCCGGGTCGCCGGTCTGGGCGAGACCGAAACGCGGCTGACCGGCGACCTGGAGGAAACCGAGCAGGGGCTCCTCTCAGCCAAGACTGAGGCCGAGGCACTGCCGGATCTGGCCGCTGCCCGTGCCGAGGTCGAGCAGCTTCGCGATGATCTGCGGAGCGCGCGCGAGCAGCTCAAGCTCTGTCAGGAACGTCAGCACACTCTGGTGCGGGAGGCCGAAAGCCGGGCACAGCGCCTGTCGACCCTCGATGCGGAGAGAGCATCCTGGCATCAGCGCGCCGAAGACGCCGGCCAACATACCGGTGAGCTCGATGCCCGCGAGAAAACCGTGCGCGAGGAGCTGTCACTGCTCGAGGCCCTGCCCCGGGACATCGAGACCAAACGCGACGCGCTGTCCGAGCTTCTGGACGAAGCCGAGAGCCGCCGCAAAGCGGCGGCCGATACCCTCATCGAGGGTGAGACCCGGCAAACCGAGCTGACGCGTAGCCTCAAGGAGGCCGAGGGCCTCACGCAAGCGGCGCGCGAGGATAGGGTGCGCGCGGAAGGCGCGCTGGAGCACGCGCATGAGGCCCTGGAGAGCCTGACCCAGCGTGTTGCCGAGACATTGGAATGCGCGCCGGAGGATATTCTCGCCCAGGCCGACATCAGCCCCGATGAGGAGCTGCCGGCACGCGAGGATGCCGAATTCAAGCTGGCCCGGCTCGAGCGGGAGCGCGAGAACATGGGCCCCGTCAACCTGCGCGCCGAAGCCGAAGCGGAGGAGTTGGATCTCCAGATCACCGGCATGCAGAGCGAGCGAAGCGACCTGGTTTCCGCGATCGCGCGTCTGCGCCAAGGGATCGCCAGCCTCAATCGGGAAGGCCGGCAGCGGCTGCTCACCGCCTTCGAGGAGGTCGACGCGCATTTCTCGGAACTCTTCGTCAGGCTCTTCGGCGGCGGCCGGGCTCACCTCAGCCTTACCGAGGCCGACGATCCGCTCGAAGCCGGGCTCGAGATCATGGCCAGCCCCCCCGGCAAGCGTTTGCAAATCATGTCGCTCCTGTCCGGCGGCGAGCAGGCTCTGACCGCGCTCGCCTTGCTGTTCGCCGTGTTCTTGACCAACCCCGCGCCGATCTGCGTGCTGGACGAGGTCGATGCTCCGCTCGACGATGCTAACGTCGACCGGCTGTGCAGCTTGTTGGACGAACTGGTCGCCTCCTCCTCGACGCGCTTCTTGATGATCACCCACCATCGCATGACGATGGCCCGCGCCAACCGGCTCTATGGCGTGACCATGGCCGAGCGCGGCATCAGCCAACTGGTCTCGGTCGACCTGGAGACGGCGAGCAGCCTGCGCGAAACGGCCTAGTGCCCCGACTCAGAAGTTCGCACCATTGGCGGCAAGTGCCGGACGAA
>JBFELD010000119.1:0-7244 GCA_041552375.1 Kiloniellaceae bacterium
ATGCCTCGGCCGCCTCGCGATTGCCGGCATAGTTGATGCAGACCGCATAGCCGCGCGCGGCGGCAAGACGCGCCGTCGCGGCGCCGATACCGCGCCCGCCCCCGGTGATGATGATCGCGCCCTTATCCACCCCCGGCCCCCGGACCGGCGAACCTCTGCTCCATCTCCCGGCGCGCGGCGACGGCGGGATCCTCCTCTGACAGGCGGACGTCGGACGCGCTCAGGATCTCGCCCTCGGCCACATCGCGCAGGAGCGCCACGTCCTTGGCCAGGCCGATCGGAAGGGCGCCCCGGGCGAGGCTCTTTTCCGCCGGCTGCAATTTGCCCCAGACCGCGGTGCCGCCCTCGCCGTCGAGCCGCTCGCCCGCGGCCAGCGCTCGTTTGGCGACCGCAACCACATCGCCGCGGAAGTCCCGGGCCTGGCCGGTCGGCTCACCGCGCAACACGGCGCTCAGCACGGAGATACCAAGCTCCAGGCCGATCAGGTGGTAGGGCCGGTAGAGCGCCGAGGTGCGCCCGCTCGCATCGGTCACCATGCCATACTCAGAAAAGCAGCGGGCTGTGTATTCGCCTCCGGCCTCGAAGACGACGTAGACCCCCCAGCGTAGATCACGCTCCACCGGCGAGCCGTCGCGCTCCAGACAGGACACGACCTCGACCTGCTCCTTGGTTTCCAAGAGGCCGCCCTCGGCGCTTGGCCGCAGGACCTCGGGCAGGGCATCGACCCCGACGGGCGGAAAGGAAAGACCATCCGACGGCACCCGCAGATCGCAGGCATTAGCGACGGCGGTCATCTCGATCGCCGACTTGGTGCCATCGAAGAAAGAGTTGAACATCTGCGCGTTCATGCCGGCGGCGGCGGCCTCCTGGGCCGAGATTCCCATATGCCCCCAGACCATCTCCGGCGTCGAGGCGTGATAGGACGGCAGGTATTTCGTGCCCTTGCCGGCGGCGACGATGTCGAAGCCGCTGGCGCGGGCCCAGTCGACCATCTCGCAGATGAGCGCGGGCTGATCGCCGTAAGCAAGCGAATAGACCAGCCCCGCAGCCCGCGCCTCCGCGGCCAAGAGCGGTCCCGCCAAGACGTCCGCCTCGACGTTGACCATGACCATGTGGCGGCCGTGCCGGGTAGCCAGACGAGCGTGGCGAATGCCGGCGGTGGGGCTGCCCGTGGCGTCCACCACCACCTCCAGGCCATCGGCGGCGATCAGCGCCTCGGCATCGCCGGTGAGATAGGTGGTGCCGGCCGCCAGGGCATCGGCAAAGCTCGTCGCCGTGCCGGCCTCGGCCGGCCAGCCGGCCGCGGTCAGCGCCACCGTGCCCCGGGCCGGGTCGAGATCGGCGATGCCCATGATATGCAGGCCCGGCGTCCTGCGGGCCTGGGCCAGAAACATGGTCGCGAACTTGCCGGCGCCGATCACACCGACGCGGATGGATCCTGCACGCTCGACGCGATCTTGCAGTAGTCGGTAGAGATTCATGAGGGTCCTCGATCGGCAGCGAAAAGGCCAAGCGAGCTTAGCGTCGATGCTTGGCGGTGCAAGGGTCGAGGTGTCACGGATAGGAGGGCGGCAGGTCGAGCCCCGCTTCCGTCATGACCCGGCGCAGCCGGTCGGGGTAATCGGTGATGATGCCGTCCACCCCGGCTTCGATGAGCCGCGCCATCACGCCAGGGTCGTTGACCGTCCAGACGACGACGCGCAATCCCAGACGGTGCGCCTCCTCCAGATCGGCGGGCTGCAGATCCTGGTAGAAGGGCTGCCAGACCGAGCCGCCCAAATGCTTGACCGCCACCGGCGGCGTGGTCGGGCCGTCATCGAGATCGAGCCCGGCCAGCCAGGGCGAAGGCCCAGGCTCACCGCGCCGCAGGGTGTCGAAGCCCTCCCGCTCCACCGTGGTAAAGCCGGTCATGATCTCCGGACGCAGGCGCTCGACCTCGACCAAGGCACGCCAGTCGAAGGACTGCACGACCACCCGCTCACCGAGATCCAAACTGTCCAGAAGCGCCACCAGCCCCTGCGCGGCCGCCACAGGATCAGGGGATAACTCCGCGCGCAAGGGATTGGTCTTCAGCTCGATATTGTAGCGCATCCGCCCGCCACTCAGGGTCTCCACGCGGCGCAGCACGTCGGCCAAGGCCGGAATGGCGACCCCGTCCAAGGCGAGTTGCCCGGAAAAGCGCCGGGCGCCCTCGCTCTCCTCATGCCATCGCCCGACGTCAAAGGCCTTGAGGTCTTCGTCGGTGAGGGACTTGATTGCCGGCCCCGGCGCCTCGATCCAGGCCCCCGCCGCATCTCGGGTCCGCTCGGCATCGAGCCGCAGATCATGGTGGACGACGAGGGTCCCGTCGGCCGTCAGCACCACGTCCATCTCCAGCACATCGATGCCGAGCGCCAGCGCGCGCTCGAACCCCTCCAGGGTGTTTTCCGGATAGAGCCCCCGCGCGCCGCGGTGACCTTGCAGATCGAACCCGGGCATCCACAAACCCTCCGGCCGTTCGGCCGGATGGGGCGCGAAGAACGTCATCACGCCAACGACGATCATGACCAGGGTGAAGACGCCAAAACCGATCGAAAGACGCGAGAGCTTTCGCTTAGGAGGTTCGTGCAAGCCTGGCGGTTTGCGGTCCTCGGCCAAGGAACTCTCCGGGACGGGAATAGCGGCGCGGCTTTAAGTTTGGCGTTCGACCATCAGTTTCTTGATCTCGGCGATCGCTTTGGCCGGGTTGAGGCTTTTGGGGCAGGTGCGCGTGCAGTTCATGATGGTGTGGCAGCGGTAAAGTCGGAAGGGGTCCTCGAGTTGATCCAGCCGCTCGCCGGCAGCCTCGTCGCGGCTATCCGCGATCCAGCGGTAAGCCTGCAGGAGGATGGCCGGACCCAGGTAACGATCGCCGTTCCACCAATAGCTGGGACAAGACGTCGAGCAGCAAAAACACAAGATGCACTCCCACAAGCCATCGAGCTCGTGGCGCTCCTCGGGGCTCTGGGGCCGCTCGCGCTCCGGCGCCGGGGTGTCGGACTTGAGCCAGGGCTCGATCGACTCGTACTGCACGTAAAGATGATTGACGTCGGGCACCAGGTCCTTGACCACCGGCAGGTGAGGAAGCGGGTAGATCTTCGCCACGCCGTCGATCTCGCTGATGTACTTGGTGCAGGCGAGCGTATTTGTTCCATCGATGTTCATCGCGCAGGACCCGCAAACGCCCTCGCGGCAGGAACGCCGAAAGGTCAGGGTCGCATCGGTCTCGTTCTTGATCTTGATCAGCGCGTCCAGAACCATAGGACCGCAGCTATCCAGATCGACCTCATAGGTATCGACGCTCGGGTTCTCGCCGTTTTCCGGGTTCCAGCGATAGACCTTGAAGGTCTTGACGTTGCCCGCGCCGTTCGGCGCCGGGTGGGTCTTGCCCTCGCGGATCTTGGAGTTTGCTGGCAGGTTGAACTCGACCATGGCTTTTCGGGTTCCTTATGCCCTCTCGCCGGCGTTCGGCATCAGTAGACCCGCGCTTTGGGCGGGAAGGTCTCGACCTCGTTGCTGAGCGTGTTCATGTGAACCGGGCGGAAGTCGAAGGTCACGCCGCCGCTCTCGTCGCAGTAGGAAAGCGTGTGCTTCATCCAGTTCTGGTCGTCGCGTTCGGGGTAGTCCTCGCGGGCGTGGGCGCCGCGGCTCTCGGTCCGGTTCATCGCCGAGGCCATGGTGACGCGCGCCTGATAGAGCAGATTGTCGAACTCCAAGGTCTCCACCAGATCCGAATTCCAGATCATCGTGCGGTCTTCGACCTTGATGTCCTGACGCTTCGCCCAGACCTCGCCGAGGAGATCGACCCCCTCTTCGAGCACGTCGCCGGTGCGGAACACGGCGGCATGGCTTTGCATGGCGCGCTGCATCTCCTCGCGCAGGACCGCCGTCGGGGTGGCGCCGTCGGCATGGCGCACTCGGTCGAGGCGTGCCAAGGCCGGTTCGTGGGCATCGCTCGCCAGTGGGGCTTGACTGTCGCCCGGCGTCAGCGTCTCCGCACAACGTTTGGCCGCCGCGCGGCCGAACACGACCAGATCCAAGAGCGAGTTGGAGCCAAGCCGATTGGCGCCGTGGACGGACACGCAGGCCGCCTCGCCGATCGCCATCAAGCCCGCCACCACGGCATCGGGGTCGCCGCCACGAGGTGCGACAACTTCGCCCAGGTAGTTCGCCGGCACGCCACCCATGTTGTAGTGGCAGGTCGGCAGCACCGGGATCGGCTCCTTCGTGACGTCGACGCCGGCGAAGATGCGCGCCGATTCGGCGATCCCCGGAAGCCGCTCATTGATGATCTCGGGATCGAGGTGCTCGATGTGAAGGTGGATGTGGTCGTTCTGCGCGCCGACACCGCGGCCCTCGCGAATCTCCATCGTCATCGAACGGCTAACCACATCGCGGCTCGCCAGATCCTTGGCCGAGGGGGCATAGCGTTCCATGAAGCGCTCGCCCTCGGAATTGGTCAGATAGCCGCCCTCGCCGCGCACGCCCTCGGTAATGAGGCATCCGGCGCCATAGATCCCTGTCGGGTGAAACTGGACGAACTCCATGTCCTGCAAGGGCAGGCCGGCGCGCAAAACCATGGCGCTGCCGTCACCGGTCTGCGTGTGGGCACCGGTGCAGGAGAAATAAATGCGCCCGTAGCCGCCGGTCGCGAGAATGGTGGTCTGGGCCCGGAACCGGTGAATGGTGCCGTCGTCCAGGTTCCAGGCGACGATGCCGCGGCAGATCCCCTCTTCCATCATGAGGTCGATGGCGAAGTACTCGACGAAAAACTCGGCGCGTCGGCGCAGGCTCTGCTGATAGAGCGTATGCAGCATCGCATGCCCGGTGCGATCGGCCGCCGCGCAGGTGCGCTGAGCGATGCCCTCGCCATAGTGCGTGGTCATGCCACCGAAGGGACGTTGATAGATCTTTCCCGCCTCGGTGCGGCTGAAAGGCATGCCGTAGTGCTCGAGCTCGAGGATCGCCGGCACGGCCTCGCGCACCATGTACTCGATGGCGTCCTGATCGCCCAACCAGTCGGACCCCTTGACGGTGTCGTACATGTGCCAGCGCCAGTCGTCCTCGCCCATGTTGCCGAGCGAGGCGGAAACGCCGCCCTGTGCGGCCACGGTATGACTGCGGGTCGGAAAGACCTTGCTGATACAGGCGGTGCGCAGGCCCGCCTCCGCCAGACCCAATGTCGCCCTTAGTCCGGCACCGCCGGCGCCAACGACGACGACGTCATAAGAGTGGTCGACGATCTCGTAGGCTTGCACCATCGCCTCACTTCCCAAACAAGAGCATGAAGACCGAAACGATGCCGATCAGCGCCAGCACGAACGAGGCGCCTTGGACGACGATCAAGGTCGCGAGCTTGAGCGGCTCATTATGGACATAGTCCTCGATCACCACCTGTAGGCCCAGAAAGGAATGATAAAAGGTCGTCGCGATCAGGAGGACCAGCAGCGATGCAACAATCGGAGATGAGACCCAGGCCGCGATCTCGCCATGGCTCGCGCCGGCAAGGACGACGAGCGAGCCGATGAACCACAAGGTCAACGGCACCAGCGCAATGGCCGACAGCCGCTGCGACCACCAGTGAGCGGTTCCGGACTTGGCGGAGCCGAGGCCGCGAACGCGTCCCAAAGCCGAGCGCATGGACATCACCCGCCTCCCATCACCCAATAGCCGGCGATCCACACGGCAAGCGTCAGGACCGCGCTGGCGGCGATCACCAGCATGCCGGTGCGATGGACCCGCTCCAGCTCGAATCCCCATCCGGCATCCCACGCCAGGTGCCGGATCCCGTTGCAGAAGTGGAAGAAGAGCGCAAAGGTCCAACCAAGCAGGAACAACCGCCCGAAGAATGAGCCGATGATCGACTGCGCTTGCTCGAAAGCCGCCGGGCCCAAGGCCGCGGCGGCCAGCCAGTAAACCAGTACGATGGTACCGACGGCGAGCACGACCCCCGTCATACGGTGCACGATCGACAACACCGAGGTCATCTGCGGGCGATAGATCTGTAGGTGCGGAGAAAGAGGTCTTTCGTGGCCCCGCATTCGCTGATCTCTCCTTACAGCCGGCGCCTCGCGAGCGCCTCCGTCAATATTACGTCGAACGGTGTTGCTTGGTTTAGACCGGCCGCGGGGTGTTAGTCAACGCGCGAGCCATGAGCGCGCGTCAAAGCACCGGATCGGTGGCCGGACTTTTCGCGGATGAGGGCGCCGCCCTCCGGTGACGCTAGGCGATCTAGAATAAATCACCTTAGAATCAGAATGTTATTGAAGAGTAATGATCTTCCTGTGGATAATCTTGTGGATAATCTGTGAAGAAATTGTGCGTTATTTCTCAATTTATACACAAGAATATTTATCAAGCCACAATAATTCTCTTGTTTGAGCTTACCCCTATCGCAATAATTTTCTCGCACGCGAAAGCGTCGGTTACCGGCAATCGCGGACCCTGGGGTGGACTTAGGTCAGCAACGGGGTGTGATCCGGATGGGTGGGGCCTCGGCCCCGAGTGTCCGGGTCAGGCGCTCCTCTCAGGGTTCTTCGGGATCCTGGGGCGAACAAGCGGCGAGAAGGCCTCCGGGTCATCTCAATGCGGCGGAAGAGACTTCCGGGTCGATTCCGAGTGTTCGCGGGAGGTTCTTCGGAACCCCCCACGTTTTTTCGAGCGGGTCTCATGACCTCGTGTCATCGGGTTTCGATCGGAGAAACGTCGGAAACGCTGAGTTTGGGTGGACTTCGGTCACATTCGCTCGACGTTTCCAGGAGAGCCCGGCGCGATCGTCTTTTCGGAGACGATCGAGGTCGACAACGCGATGGTCGGCAACCAAGGGTGAAGGGAGGGAGTCCCGCAAGGGCTGCTTGTCTCACCCGCGGCGGATCCAGTTGCCCTGCAGGTCTGGAAAAGCCGCACTCGAAAGGCTTCGTCGCGCTCCCGCGCCTCCGGCCTTTCGGCCCAGCCAAAGCGGCCGCTCCGGCGGCCGCGGCGGCGGACCGGGCAAACGAAGGCTTTCGGGTCTTCGTTGAAGAGCCGGCCACCAGTCGGCGCCTTCGGGCAAAGACGAGTGGCACGTCTAGAAGCCTTCGGGCTTCACCGAGGCAACGGCTCTTCCGGGATCGGGTTCTTCGAACCCGGCCAGATCGCCCGGGTTGATTCGGTTCCGTTGCGACGGGCTTCGGCTCGAGACGGTCGGTACCGGTTGCCGAAAGGTTGGAAAAAGAGTGTCGAAGAGG
>JBFELD010000120.1:0-7200 GCA_041552375.1 Kiloniellaceae bacterium
ATTCCCCCGAACTGCGGCTCGTAAAGCCCGGCGATCAGCTTCAGCAGGGTCGATTTGCCTGACCCGTTGGGGCCGGTGATGGCCACGACCTCGCCCGGCTTTATCTCTGCGTTCACCGCCAAGAGAGCCGGCTCGCTGCGCGGGTTGTAGCGCAGAGAGACGCGCTCGAAGCGGATGTGTCCCTGGAAGCTGCGCAGGTGCTCGACGATCGCGCCGGGCTCGCGCTCCACCGGCTGACGCATCAGGGTGTTGATCTGCTTCAGGCTTTGGCCGACTTGCTCTAACCGCGTAAAGGACAGGAACGCCAACTGAAGGGGCGAGAGGATTCGCCACACGAGCGCCATGCTGGCGACCAAGGCACCCATCGTCATCGCCTCGTCGAGGACCATCAGCGTGCCCACGCCCAAGGTTGCGATACCGCCCAACAGCATCAGCAGCTGCGCGAGCGTTCTCAGCCAGGTCGAGAGCTGGGCGGCGCGAAAGCTGCTCAAGGCCGCATCGGCGGAGATGTCTCGGAACCGGCGGCTCCAAACCGCTTCGACCGACGAGGCCTTGATCGCCCGCATGCGCGAGAGTGTCTCGATCAGGAAACCTTCCTTTTCCGCGCGGGCTCGGCTCGCCTGAGCCGTGACGCGCCGCAGGGCCGGGAGGAAGATCGACGCGGCGATCGCGAAGACGCCCACCAGGACGATTGGAATCCAGACCAGGGGTCCGGCGATTGCCGCGATAACGATCAGAAAGATCAGAATGAAGGGTAGATCCAGGAAGGCGCCCGCCAGCGGGCCCGAGAAGAACTCGCGCAGCGACTCGAACTGTCGCAGCCGTGCGATCTGAGAGCCGATCGTCGCTTTTTCGGTCGCGACCAAGGGCAGATGCAAGATCTGCTGGAAGGTTGCGGTGCCGACGATCAGATCGATCCGCCCGGCGACATAAGCCAGGATGCGCGTGCGGACCATCCGCAGGCCGGCATCGGCGAAGAGCGCGAGAATGATCCCGCCGAAGAGATAATAGAGCGTGTTCGGATCGCCGGAGCCGATCACCGTGTCGTAGACCGACATGATGAAGATCGGCACCGCAAGCGCCATGAGGTTCGAGACGAAGGAAATCCCCAGGAGCTGCAGAACGAGGCTCCGGAAACGCTCGCCGACGACCTGGCACCAGCGCCCGCTGCGGGCCGCGGTCCGGATCCTTTCCGCAGCCTCGGCATCGTACCGCGCGAAGTAGGCCAGGCCATCGGTGTCGGCGGCCTCGATCTCGCGGATTTCGGCGGCGGCACCGTCGAAGACGGTGAAGCGGTCGCCGTCACGCTCGAGCAGGACCATGAGCGAACCGCGTCGCGGCAGGAACAGGCAGGGAAGAAGCCGCGGATCGATGTCGGCGAGGCGGGTTTTGGTTTCGCGGGTCGCGACGTGAAGATTGGCCAACACGCCACGGAGGCGATGCGCGTCCTCGACCTTGTCGAAATGGGGCAAGGCCTCGGCCACATGGCGCAGCTCGCCGCGCCACTCGAGGGCCCGCAAGAAGGGTATGAGGCAGGCCGAGACGGCGCTCTCGTCGAGCAGATGCGATAAGTCCTCGTCGGGGCTCTCGGGGGCGCAGACAACCCTGTTTTCGGCGGCGAGGGAGGTCATGACGAGGCCCCCATCTTGCCGTCGTTCCCCGGCAACTCGGGCGCCGTCCCGCTCGTCCTGACACCAGTGCGCGCCCGCGGTGCTTCACCGGCAGGCACCAGCCGGCCCCCTCGAAGGTCATAGCGACGGTCCGCCAACTGAAGGAGCGATGGACGGTGGCTCACCATGATGATCGTGGCTCTGCCTTTGAGGGCGGCGAGCGCCTTCTTGAGCCGCGCGTCGCTGGCCTCGTCCAGTCCGCCGTTGGCCTCGTCGAAGAGAATGATGCGCGGGCGTCGGGCCAAGGCGCGGGCCATGGCGATACCTTGCCGCAATCCCGTTGGTATTTCCGTCGACGCGCCATCACCCACTTGCACCTCGTAGCCTTCCGGCAGATGGCGGATGGTATCGTCGATGCCGACGATCTGCGCGGCCTCGAGCGCCGGCGTCACGGCGGAGGCGCCTTGGAACAGGGTGAGGTTGTCCAGGATCGAGCCCTTGAACAGCGTGCCCGTCTGCGGCAGGAAGGCGATGTGGCGGCGCAAGGCGTAAGGGTCGAGGCGCGCCATGTCGACACCGTCGATCTCCACCTTTCCGCTGCTCGGCTGCAGGAGCCCCATGATCAGCATGAGAAATGTCGTCTTGCCGCTGCCCGATTGGCCGCTGATGCCGATCACCTCGCCGGGTGAGACCTCCAGGTTCAGGTCCTCGAACAGAAACGCCTCCTCGCCGCCATAGGAAAAGCTGAGACCGTCAAGGCGAATGGCGCCTTCGAGGCCGTCGCACGTCAGCCCCGCTTGCGGCGCTTCGGCCGGTGTCTCGAAAATCTTGGCGACGCGCGCGCGCGCGATTGTGATGCTCTGGTACTGTGACCAAAGGCCCAGCGCGCGCAGCACCGGCTGCACGGCGCGGCCGGCCAGCAGCGTCGATGCTGCAAGGCCGCCGATGCTGAGCCCTCCCTCCATGACGATCACGGCACCGCCGGCGGCCACAGAGACCATCGTCAGGTTGGAGAACAGCCAGCCGACGCTTTGTGCCAGGTTGCTGATCTGGGTGACCGCATGACTGGCGCCGGCCGTCGATTCCTGGAGGCGCTCATAACGGCGCTGCATCAAGGGTTCCACGCCCAAGAGCTTGATCGTCGACAAACCGCTGAGGGCCTCGATCACGAAGCTATAGCGTCGATCGTCGAGCCCGGCGCGCTCCTCGAGCGCGTGACGCAGGGCTATTCCGACGAGGCCCGCCACGAGACCCAAAACGATGAACAGGCCGACCGGAACCAGAACCAGCCAGCCGGCGATGAAGTAAATCAAACCGAGAAACAAGGTGATGAACGGGAAGTCGAGGAACAAGAGCCTGGCCTGACCGGCGTGGTAGTCACGCAGAACGTTGATCGCCGACAGCCGATCGAGGTGGGTGCCCGGTGAGACCTGCTCGAACTTGCCTACCGGTTCGGCGAGCAAGCGGTCCAGCGCCCGGCAAGAGGCGAGATGTTCGAACCGCGCCGCATTCCAGCCGGTGATCGCGCCGCGCGCGACGCGCAGCACGCCATCCATCATCAAGACCACGATCAGGCCGACGACGAGAAGTGTCAGCGTGTGAGTTGCCTGATAGGGTAGGATGCGATCGTAAACCTGCAGGATGACGATGGGCAGCGCCAAGCCCAGGACATTCAAGGCGAACGAGCCTAGCCACGCAGCCGCGCCGTGGGGTGGGTCCCCCGGTGCTCTCGGGGCGCCACGCGACCACTCGGGAGCCGCACCGATCGATGCGGTGCCGCCGAGGTACTCCGCCTTCGCCATCGTGTCTCAGCCCCCCTCACGGGCGTCAGCCTCACGTCGCTCAAAGCACCTCGGTAGTTTCTAAAGGGAACTAGGTATCGAAATGGTAAATTTTTTATAACCGAGGACAGCTGTTGAGGGGCCGGTTAGTAGAATTTAAACCAGTAGGAATTTCTTAATATCCGGTACTCAGGATAGGGATTGGCGCGTATCGGCCCCACCGGGCCGCCCGCCGCCGACAAGAGATACCCCCCGCGCCCGTTCGGGCCGGAGAGGACGGCACCGGGACTTAATGAATGGCTTCGAATCGTAACGCTGCTGCGCGGCGGGTTCATTCGACGAACAGGCTTTCCAAATTTCTGGGACACCGTTCTCTCTTGGATGGCCTTCGCCGCGGTACGCGGCCCGAAGCACCGCCGGCCCAAGGCGCGAAGGCGAGCGGGACCACCGAACCTCTCTGTGGACCCGAGGCCGCCTCGGGTGCCGCCTCACCGAAACACGGCGCGAATGAGCCAGAGCGCGCCTCCACTGAGCGCCCAAACCCTTTTGCATCAACGTCGGGCGGGCTGCTCGCGCTTGCCGGGCCACGATCGGCCTTTCATGTAGACAAACGCCCTTCCGGCGAGTTCGTGCTCCGGCATATCGACAGCGGTCGCACGACCACTGTTTGCGGCATCGACTACATCCGCTTCGCCGATCTCACCGTGCACCGGGAATTTCTCGTCCGGAGCAATCCGGGAAGTCCAGCCGATCCACCAGCAGATGGCGACCCACCAGCGGATGACGTGGTGAATGTGATCACGCCGGCCGAGCTGGAGGCGGAGGTGATCGACACCGGGCCGGCCGATCCACCCGATGACGCGGCGATCGCTTTGGAGCCTGAAGAACCGGTGGCGGAGCCGACCGAGGTGGGGCCGGCCGATCCACCCGATGACGCGGCGATCGCTTTGGAGCCTGAAGAACCGGTGGCGGAGCCGGTCGAGGCCAAAGCGGTGGACCTTCCCGACGAAGCGGTGGTAGCGCCGACGTCTCAGCCCTCGAGCACGGCTCTTACGGGCCCGCCGCCGGGCGAGGATGACAGCGGTTTCGCAGTCAATGACGACGGCTCTCTCACCATCACGGCGGCACACTTCGTGGCGGCGAGCGACGAGGACAAACCCTTGCGAGTCGTTGCTCTATCCTCGCCCAGTCGTGGTCGGATCACCGATAATGGCGACGAGACCTGGACTTTCACCCCCGACGAGGCCTTTGACGGCGAGGTTTCCTTCGACGTGATCCTTGTCGACGACGAGGGCGAAAAGTCACTGGCGCGCGCGACCATCGCCATCGAGACCGCTGATCTTGCGACTCCCAGCGAAATGCCGGAACTGGCACAAGAGGAGCCGCCCCAGCTTGTGCGGCTCAGGTCCACGACGCGCATCACCGCGGACTTCGTCAAGCCTCTCATCGCCGCGCTTGCCGGGCCGGTGGGCAACGCCTTCGACATCGATCTCGGTGCCGAGGCGCGGGACCTGCCGCTTGCCCGTAGGTCCATTTCCGCGACCGGCGAGTTCGTCACACCGCTTATCGCCGAAGCACACTTTGCGCCCGCGCCCGCTGCGCCGGAGGCGGAACCAGCGCCAAAGACCGACAGCGACGCCCTGGTGCCCCAGCCCGGGCCCGATCCGGCCGAGGCCGAGCCTTCGAAGCCCGAGCCCGATGACGAGGATAAGCGCTTGCGCGAACTCGTCGACCGATTGCTGGAGCGGGCGGATGATATCCTGGCCGGTGACACGAAGCGCCCTATCTCGAGAGCTACCGCCGCGCCCGCGGCACGTAAGCCGAAACCGCAAGCCCGACCGGAACCGGCCCGGCTGTCCAAAGATGCCGGCGAGCGTCCGCCGGCTGCCCAACCCAAGCCGTCCCAAGCCGACACGCCGGCAAAGGCCGGCTCACCCGGCAGAACGTCCTACCGCCAAGTCGCGACCTTCGAGAGCTTCGAGAGCTTTGACTGGTAGCTGAAAATCCACCGGCCTCGTCGAGCCCCATGGCGAGCCTGTGCCCTAGGGCTCATGTTCTCACCGCACCCGCGGTCGCTTGATCATATTTGACTGCCGCCAGATAATTTGCGAAAAGCTTGAGACGCTCCCCACGACTGAGCGTATTCTCACATCATCGCCGGCCTTTGGTTTTGAGTTTTTGGAGTTATGAATGCGTTATGATCTCGAGCTGTTCAAGCAGCTCAACGATGAGTACCAAGACAAGCCTATCGTTCCCTCACCCCCCAAATACGATGCGTCTTCGCTGGACGAGAGGTCTCTTGCGCGAGCCAACTCCGTTGCCAGGAAAACGCCGCTGAAGGGCAAACGCGTTTTGGAGATCGGCTGTGGCCGTGGGGAGACGAGCGGCGCCTTCGCAAAACACTACGGCTGTGCTGTGGTCGGCGTAGACATTAAAAGATACAAAGAATGGGCCGATATCCCCGAAAACGTCACGCTGATCGAGACTGATCTCACTGAAGATTCTCCGCCGGACATTGGAGATTTCGATGTCATTTACTCGAACTCGGTTTGGGAACATCTTCGGCACCCCTATAGCATGCTGAAGAAGTCTCATGATTTGCTTCGAGCGGAGGGAAGACTTTTAGTGAGCGCCAATTTATACCGGGGTCCGATGGCATCTCATCGGTACCGACACGTCTTCTTCCCGTGGCCGCATCTGCTCTTCACGGATGAGGTCTTCCGCGAGTTCTTCGTGTCGATCGGCCACCCGCCTCGCGGCAAGGCCTGGGTCAACCAGCTTTCGATCGCGGACTATCAGAACTATTTCGATATCATCGGCTTCGAGGTCGAGAAGCTGACCTTCTCGATGAGGCCTTTCGACGAGGGCTTCTATCACCGCTTTGAGGAAATCCTTGGACAATTCCCACGCTACGATCCCGAGCGCGACTTTTTCCACGTGGTTTTGAAAAAAATGCCGGATGCCAAGACGTAGGTGGTGGCAACGCCGTGATCCTATTCAGGTGCGGCGTCGGTGAAGAGAGCGCGAATGAGCATCACCTCGGCAAAGACGATGACGTACAGCAATATCAGGACGCAACAGGCGGCGAAGACGACGTTGCCCCACCGCCAGAAGTGGTGACGCGCGCGTTCGTCCTTGCGACGGATCGCGTTGCGCCGTTCGGGTCCCGCCAGGAGAACGAGGTAGTAGCGTGCGATCAAGACCGGAACGGACAGGCGAATGTCGACCGGATGCTTGTCCCAGTGGAGCCGGCCACAAGCATTCTTGAGGCTTTCGATCTGCTCATCACCGAATGCCACCCTCTCGGGCTCGCTCATGCGCGAGAAGATCGCCTTGAAGAGCCCATCTTCGGTGCGCGCCAATCTCTCCAGGCCGGCGGTGTCCAGCGGCATTCTCAATAGGTCCTGGTCTTTTAAGCATCGAACACGCGACAGTCTAAGCGCGAAATGGCTGGTGAAACCTTAACCGCCGAAAGAGGCGAAAAATCTCATTTAATTGAATAATTTGACGTGCGTTCTCCCAGGCGGTGCCGCACCCCCGGCCCCTCATTCGAGGCCGGCCTTGCGCATGCCGGCGAGGAAATGGGGCATTGCCCGCGCCGTATAGGGAACGTACCGCTCGATCCACTCGACGCTGACGTTGGGTTGGACCTCGCGAAGCCGCGCCATGGCTTCGGCGGTCTCCTCTTTCTTGCCGGCCTGGGCGAGGCTGGCACAGAGAATACGATGAGCCGCAGTGAAGCCCGGGCGTTCGCTGAGAGCCTTGCGGCCCCAGGTGATGGCCTCCTCATAGCGATCGGCGAAGTAGTG
>JBFELD010000121.1:0-7179 GCA_041552375.1 Kiloniellaceae bacterium
GCGCCGCCGATACCTGCGGGAGTGCTGACGCGCACCCGGCCTTGCTGCCGCCGTGGGTGCTGGTTAGAGTAGCGCCCCGCCCAACGCGGGCACGGACGGGAACCAGAGAACTCGCGATGCACTACGTCTCAACGCGCGGTTCCGCACCGGAACTGGCATTCGACGACGTCCTGCTGACCGGCCTCGCGCCGGACGGCGGCCTTTATGTTCCGAAGATCTGGCCCGAGTTTTCCGCCGCCGAGTTGCGAGAGCTCGCCGCGCTTGACTATCCGGAAGTTGCCCTGCGGGTGATCCAGCCCTTCGTCGGGGATGTGCTGCCACAGGCCGATCTTTCGCGGATGGTGCGCGAGACCTATCGCGCGTTCGATCATCCGGCGGTGGCACCCTTGAAACAGATGGGACCGGGGCTCTGGCTCATGGAGCTCTTCCACGGCCCGACCCTGGCATTCAAGGACTACGCTTTGCAGCTCGTTGGCAGGCTGTTCGATCACGTGCTGGCGGCCCGCGGCGAGCGGGTCACGATCGTCGGCGCCACCTCGGGCGATACCGGCTCGGCAGCGATCGAGGCCTGTCGGGGGCGCGAGCGGATCGAGATCTTCATCCTCCACCCCCGCGGGCGGGTCTCCGAGGTGCAGCGGCGTCAAATGACCACGGCGCGTGATGCCAACGTTCATAACATCGCCGTGGAGGGGACCTTCGACGATTGCCAGGACTTGGTGAAGGCCCTGTTCAACGATGCCGCCTTTCGCGACGAGATGAAGCTATCGGCCGTGAACTCCATCAACTGGGGCCGGATCATGGCGCAGATCGTCTATTACGTGGCCGGTGCCGTCGCCCTGGGTGCGCCGGATCGTCGTGTCGGTTTTGCCGTGCCGACCGGCAATTTCGGCAACGTCTATGCCGGGTATGCGGCGCGGCGCATCGGACTGCCAATCGACCGATTGGCCATCGGCTCGAACGAGAACGACATTCTGACCCGGTTCCTGGAAAGCGGCGCGATGACCGTCGGCGAGGTCCGCGCCACCTATTCGCCGTCGATGGATATTCAGGTCTCGAGCAACTTCGAGCGCCTGCTTTTCGACCTGTTGGAGCGCGATGGCGCGGCGGTTGCCCGGACGATGACCGCCTTTCGGGCCGACGGCCGGTTCGAGCTGGACCGGGCGGTCATGGATGAGCTGCGCGCGGTCGTCTCGGGATTTCGTTTGGACGATCCGGGCACGTTGGAAGAGATCCGGCGCACTTACGACGAGACCGGCGAGCTCCTGGATCCCCACAGCGCGATCGGCTTGGCGGCGGCCAGAGCCTGCCGCCAGGAGGGATTGGCGACCGTCGTCGCCCTGGCGACGGCACATCCGGCGAAATTTCCCGACGCCGTGGAGAAGGCGACCGGCCGGCGCCCTGAGCTGCCGGCGCGACTGGCCGATCTTTTCGAGCGGGAGGAGCGCTGTTCCAGCCTTCCGAATGACCTCTCCAACCTAGAGCAGGAGATTCGTAACCGGGCCCGGGCCAATGCGCCTCGCGGGGCGGCCTGAGCGGAGAGATCGGGACGTGACGGTAAAGATAAGCGAGCTGCCTAATGGATTGATCGCCGCCAGTGACACCATGGACGGCGCAGAGACGGTAACCATGGGCGCATGGGTCGGAGCCGGGGCCAGGCACGAGCCGGCGGCCGTCAACGGCATTGCCCATCTCTTGGAGCACATGGCCTTCAAAGGAACCGAGCGCCGCTCCGCCTTCGAGATCGCCTCGGAAATCGAGGAGGTCGGTGGCCATCTCAACGCCTATACCTCGCGCGAGAGCACCGCTTATTTCGTCAAGGTCCTGGCCGGCGACCTGGCGCTCGCGACCGACATCGTCGCCGATATCCTGCAGCACCCTCTTTTCGACGAGGAAGAACTGGCCCGAGAGCGAAACGTGGTCCTGCAGGAAATCGGTCAGGCGAAGGATACGCCGGACGACATCATTTTCGATCACTTTCAAGCCGCCGCCTATCCCAAGCAGGGTCTGGGGCGGCCCGTTCTGGGCGAGCCCGACATCGTGCGCAGACTGTCTCGCGATGATCTTCTGGCCTATCTGCGATGTCACTATGGCCCCAAACGCATGGTGGTCGCCGCGGCCGGCGCGGTCGAGCACGAGACCTTTACCGCGCTGGTCGAGCGCAGCTTCGATGCGTTGAACGGGGCCGAGAACGGGGACATCGAGGCGGCGAGTTATCTTGGCGGCGAGTATCGCGAGGAACGCGATCTCGAGCAGGCTCACCTGCTGATGGGATTTCCCTCCGAAGGTCTTCTCGATGACGGTTACTACGCGGCCAATCTTCTCTCGACTTTGTTGGGCGGCGGCATGTCCTCGCGGCTGTTTCAGGAGGTTCGGGAAAAGCACGGACTTGCCTATTCGATCTACTGCTTCAACACGTCCTTTCTCGATGGGGGTCTATTTGGAATCTATGCCGGGACGGGCGAGGAGCAGGTGGGCGAACTGACCGAGATCGTTGCCAAGGAGCTGCACGGTCTGCGCGGCAGTTTGACGGCGAAGGAGCTTGCCAGCGCGCAAGCGCAGATGCGGGCGTCCTACTTGATGAGCCGGGAGAATACCTCCTCGCGCTGTGAGCAGCTCGCACAGCAACTTCTGACCTACGGCCGACCTCTGGCTTGTGCCGAGATCGTCGAGCGCATCGAGGCCGTGTCGTTAAGCGATGTCGCAGACCTATGTGATAGGATCTTTCGAGGCCCCCTAACCTTGGCGTCGATCGGGCCGGTAGGCGGTCTCGTCACGCTCGAGGAATTGGGCGCGCGTTTCGACTGATCCGGCGGATCGGGAACCATGATCTTTCCTTTCTTGCGAGGCGATGCGCGAAGGTCCGTGAGCCTGCGGCAAGAGCGGGTTCATCTTCGGCCGCCACGCATGTCGGATTGGCGCGTCTGGGCGGAGTTGCGCGAGACCAGCCGCGAATTTCTCATGCCGTGGGAGCCGACCTGGCCGCGCGATGCTCTCTCAAAGGCGGCGTTCCGGCGCCGTCTGGATCATGTCCGCCAGGAATGGGAGCAGGAGACCGGTTACAGCTTCCTCATCTTTCGGTCCTCTGACGAGGTGCTGATTGGTGGGATCACGCTCTCCAACGTGCGTCGCGGCGTGTCTCAGACAGCTAGCCTGGGCTATTGGGTGGGTGCGCCCTATGCCAGGCAGGGCTTTATGTCGGAGGCCTTGTCGGCGATCTTGCGCTTCGCCTTCGAGAAGTTGGGGTTGCACCGGATGGAGGCGGCGTGTCTCGAACGCAACGAAGCCAGCCGGCGCTTGCTCGAAAAATCGGGTTTTTTGCGTGTCGGCTATGCGCGCCAATATCTCAAGATCGACGGTCGGTGGCAGGATCACATTCTATTCGAGACACTGCGCAACGACCCGAGAGGTGAGTAGACCGGCCCATGAGTGCTAAAGGGGGAAGGGTTCAGGCGTGGCCGGCGGCATCCGACAGATTGGTGATATCCACGCCGAGCTTGGAGATTGCCCGCTCCCACTTCGATTCCAAATCTTCCCCAAAGACGATCTCATCGTCGGGCTCGGCGTTCAGCCAGCCATTGGCGTGAATTTCCGAGTCGAGTTGCCCTGGTCCCCAGCCCGCGTAGCCGAGGGCCATCAGACGCTGGCGTGGGCCGAGGCCGGCTGCGATGTCGTGCAGGATGTCGATGGTGGCGGTCAGGGCCACCTTGCCATCGACATTGAGCGAGCCTTCTTGTAGGTAGTCGCTCGAATGCAACACGAAACCGCGTCCGGATTCCACCGGTCCGCCGAAATGCACCCTAATTTCCTCGGTCAAGCCGGTCGGCTCGATGCCCAGTTGGCGCAGAAGGTCGGGGAAGGTTATGGCGCCGATCAAGCGGTTGATGACCAATCCCATAGCGCCGTCCTCGTTGTGTGCACACATGTAGATGACGGTGCGGGCGAAACGAGCATCGCGCAAACCAGGCATGGCGATCAAAAGTTGACCGGTCAGATAGCCCTCGTCGGGTTCATTGGTTAGCGTCATGCTTGATCCGTGAAAGGCGGTGTATCTGTCCTATATTGGGTTAATTTTAAAATGTTGTCCTCATCGTCTTAACACGATCTTGTGACTAAGATCGCGCATCCAAAAGGACCTATATAGTAACCGGGCGGCGGTCCGGATGGAAGAGGAGTGGTGGGGCTTGGTCCAACGAGTCGGGCGGCGCATATGAGATACCGGGTGTGGATGGTCATTGCCGCGCTTTGCCTGGCGCTGGCCGACGCCTTGCCGGCGCGTGCGGCGAGCGGGCCATGGGCGGCGAATGATCACGGCCGCTTGCGCCTGATCGCGGACGACCGGCCGATCATTTCAGATGACGGCGCCAAGGCGGTCCTGCTTGGGCTGCAGTTCCGCTTGGAGCCTGAGTGGAAGATCTATTGGCGCACGCCGGGGGAGGCTGGATTCCCGCCGTCCGCGGATTGGAGCAACTCGGCCAATCTTGCCGCCGCGGACATGGAATGGCCGGTGCCGCACCGCTTTTCCCTCTTTGGGATGCAGACCTTCGGATATGAGGGGGAGGTCATCTTCCCCATCGTCGCCCGCCGGGCGCATGCCGACCAGCCGCTCGTTCTCGAAGCGGAGGTCAGATATCTGACCTGTCGCGACATCTGCATTCCCTACGATGAAACCGTAAGCCTGACGTTGCCCATCGATGGGAACGCCAGCGACGGCTTGGGAAGGGTCATCGCCCACTACCGCGACCGGGTGCCTGGTGACATCGGTAAGAGCGACATGGAGCTTCTCTCCGCGCGGCTGGAGGGGACCTTGGAGAGCTCGGACCTGGTTGTCGAGGTCGCCTCGACGCAGCCTTTCCTCGATCCGGACATTTTGGTCGAAGGGCCGCCCGGCTTTTCTTTCGCCAAGCCCGCGGTCGACATCTCGCCCGAGGCGGACAAGGTGACCCTGCGTTCCGCCGTGGGACGCGCCTCATCCGCCGGTGTGCTCGAGGGCAAGCGCTTGGTCTTGACTATCACCGATGGCTCGCGCGGTGCCGAGGCCCAAACGGTCATTCGCTATGCCGATCCCTCGTCGCTGATGCCATCGAGCCTCGAGAAAGGCGGCGATACGCGAGGCCTGGCCGGCATCCTGCTTCTGGCGCTTCTGGGTGGCTTGATCCTCAATCTCATGCCATGCGTGCTGCCGGTTCTGTCCTTGAAGCTGCTCTCGGTGGTCAAGCATGGGGGAGCCGGGACGCGGACCATCAGGTCGGGCTTCTTCGCCACGGCCGGAGGCATCGTCTTTTCCTTCCTTGTCTTGGCCAGCGCCGCGGCGGTGCTCAAATGGGGCGGTCTGGCGGTCGGCTGGGGGATCCAGTTCCAGCAGCCGGTCTTCCTGGTGTTCATGAGCCTCCTGGTCACCCTGTTCGCGGCCAACCTCTTCGGTCTTTTCGAGATACCCTTGCCCGCAAGCCTGGCGACACGCCTGGCCGGCACCGGCGGGTCCGGGCTGCCGGGGTCCTTCGCCACGGGCGCTTTCGCGACGCTTCTCGCCACGCCTTGCTCCGCGCCCTTCCTCGGCACCGCCGTGGGCTTCGCGCTGGCGCGAGGAATTGGTGAGATCTACCTCGTGTTCCTCTTCCTGGGATTGGGGCTTGCAGCCCCCTACCTCTTGGTGGCGGCCTGGCCTCGGCTGGCCCGTGCTCTTCCCAAGCCGGGGCACTGGATGATTATCGTGCGGAAAATCCTGGGCCTAGCATTGCTTGCCACGGCGGTTTGGCTGCTCAGCGTGATGAACGCTCAGCTGGGCCTGACGGGTGTGGTCTTGGTGGGCGCCCTTCTGTCGGTCTTGTGGTTGCTGTTGTGGGTGCGCGCTCGCATCGGGGATAGGCCCTTTGGAAAGCTGGTCGCACCCTTGGTGGCCGTTCTGGCCGTGGTGTTGCTCGTGGCGCCGTCTTGGGCACCGCCATCGGTTCCCGTGGCGTCGTCCGGTGAGGGCTGGCCGCCTCTCGACCGCGCGGCTATCGACCGTCATGTCACCGCCGGCAACACGGTCTTCGTCGACGTCACGGCGGACTGGTGCATCACTTGCCAGGTCAACAAGAAGCTGGTGATCGAGGATGACCGGGTGGCCGAGCGTCTGGTCGCGGCCGGGGTCTTCGTCCAACGTGGCGACTGGACTGCGCCCGATCAGGTGATCTCCGATTATCTGGCCAGCTTTGGCCGCTACGGCATCCCCTTCAATGTGGTCTATGGTCCGGCGGCGCCCGATGGCCTGCCGCTGCCGGAACTCTTGACCGTCGGGGCGGTGCTGGAAGCGCTCGACACCGCCGCGGGCGTGCCTACGGGCGAGAACACGGCTGAGAACACCGCCGACCCGTAAGCGGAGCCAGGAAGCGCTTGGAAAGCCCCGGGGCCCTACCTATCTTGACGCGAGGGTGCAGCGCACGGCGAAGACCCGGACCGATCCTATAGGGAGACAGGAGATCATGGCGATACAAGAAGGCGAGAGAATTCCAGCCGCCACAGTCAAGCACAAGACCGCTGAGGGCATCGAAGACATCAGCACCGACGAGCTTTTCTCCGGTAAGAAGGTTGTTCTCTTTGCCTTGCCCGGCGCCTTCACGCCCACCTGCTCGGCCAAGCATTTGCCGGGCTTCGTGGGGCGGGCCGACGAGATCAAGAGCAAGGGTGTCGACACCATCGCCTGCCTTTCGGTCAACGATGCGTTCGTCATGGAAGCCTGGGGGCGCGATCAGGACGTCGGTGACAAGGTTCTCATGCTGGCCGACGGAAACGGTGACTTTTCCAAGGCGCTCGGCCTCGATCTGGATGCCAGCGGTTTCGGCATGGGGCTGCGCTCGCAGCGCTATGCCATGATCGTCGACGACGGCGTGGTTCAGAAGCTGGCCATCGATCCGCCCGGGACTTTCGAGGGGTCGAGCGCCGAGGCCGTTCTCGTGGCTCTATAGCTGAGATAGTCGAGGGTCGAGCGCACTGGCAGGCAAGCTGGCTTGGATTACGGCGCTGGTGCCAGGCTTACCGCCAAATCCAATAGTGCGGTCAGGCGCGGCTGGTCGAGATCGATCGACAGCACGGTTTCCAACGCCTGGCGCCGGCTCCCGGCCGCGGCTTCGTCCAAGGCGATGAGACGCAACAGGTCCTGGCGCTGGCGGCCGTTGGAGACCGCATCCAAGCTCGACC
>JBFELD010000122.1:0-7147 GCA_041552375.1 Kiloniellaceae bacterium
CGGCTGACGCTAAAGCGGCGGCGGCAGCAGCCGAGGCAGAGGCGGCGGAGAAAAGGGCGCGCGCGGAAGCTCAGGCCGAAGCCGAGGCGGCCGAATCGAAGGCGGCCGAGGAGGCAGTGGCAGCCGCGGCGAAAGATGAGGCCCAAGCTAAGATGATGGCCGAACTCGAAGACCTGCTCGTCGCTGGTCGGCTCGAGGAGGCGCGGGGCCTTTGGGAAGACCTCGAGCGAGAAGGCTTCCATCCCGCCTCTCGCGAGAAGGGGACCGCCTCAGCGAGGCCCTGCAATTCTTGGAAAGGAGTGCGGAGGTCGACCAAGCTCTAAAGGCCTACGACGACACGGAGGCGACCTGGAACCCACTCTATTTCGCCCATGGCAGCCTCAGCAGCCGCTGGAACCAAATGTCCAAGGATTTTCCATTCGGTGCCGCGCTGGTCACGCATCTGCGGGCGACCAAACAGGAGCTCACCGCGCGCTATAAGGAGGTAAGCGGCCAACGCAAAGAAAGACGCGCTGTCGAACGTAAGGCCCGCGAAGAAAGAGAGCGAAAGGAGGCGGAAGAGGCCGAGCGGCGTCGTGTCGAGGCCGAGGCGCGCCGGAAAGAACAGGAGGCAAGGGCGAGACAGGCGCGTGAGGATCGGCTGAATGCGATTTCCGACGCCGCTGTCGATCTAGGTTATCGGGGGTTGAACAGGGAGGCCGGGATCGGATGGTTTCTGGTCGGTGTCTTGCGCGGGCAGCCTCTGGAAGCGGGCTTGAGGCAGGTCTTCTGGACCGAGCTCGACGATACGAACAGGCAACTCGACGATTTCTTCAGGTTGGGCCAGGTCGTTGATGGTTTTCAGATTTTTGAATTTTCGGAGTCGACGAATCAGGAGCGGTACGACTTTACCATCGCTGTACCCGACGATGGCGATCTGACCCTGGAAGGCCAACGCCTGAAGGATGGGTTCTATGCCTATGAGGGAAATCTGGAATTCACGACCGTACTGGGCGTGGCCCGCAGCATTCAGGTCTTCAGGCGGCTGGAGTTGGCCATCGAATAGCGGTTGGTCGACAAACCGACGGGCCACAGGCCAGCGTGCCGTCAGTCCAACCACTCCAATCGGCTTGTCAGAATCTGGTCCCGCGTGGGATCGAAGAGGTCGAAGTCCGCTTTGAGGCGGGCCAGGAACTCCGACGGCTCGAAATAGGCCTCGGGTGGGCAGACGCCGCGCTGGGGCAAGCTGCCGGCGCAGATGTCGAGCGCTGCTAATGCCAGGGGCCCCGCCGTGCCGATGCCCTCGCGCGCCTCCAGGGTCTCGAGGTTCCAGTTGATTGTGGCGCTGCAGCGCGCGCGCCGTCCGTCCTTCACCCCCTCGGCCACCACCGCGTTCAGCCGCAGCTCGGGGTCGCGGTTGCCGGCGAGCCACCTCTCAGGCTCGGTAGCAAGGGCGGTGAAGAAGTCGATGGCGGCCCGCTCCTCGTCGATCTCGCCGCGGGCGATGCGCTCGGTCTGGCGTTGGAACAGCTCGTTTGCCGGAGGCGGCGAGACACCGGCCAGGGCCGTGACCGATCGCAGGTCCGGCAGGTATCGAGGCAGGGTGATGACTTCCGAGGTGCCAAAGATGTGGGCCGTTGCCGGCTCGCCGCCCGGGCTGGGCAGAAGGCCCTCTTCCTGAAATGCCTGGACCGTCACCCAGGCGCCGTCGCGATAGGTCTTGATCGGCCCGCTGCAGTAGTGCAGCACGGCCTGCAAGGCGCCGCTCACGCGGCCGCTCGCCTCGATATCGGTCAGGCTCTCGGCGGCCCCGCCGAAGATCGTCTCGACGTCTTCTATCCAACCGAAGGTCAGGTCCTCGGCCCGGTCGAGCCGGCGGCAGACCTCCAGCGCCACCAGGCTGTTGATCCCCGGCGCCTCGCCCATTCCCAAGAGCGCCAGCACGCCGGCGGCTTTGGCGTCTTCGTCAAGCGCCAGCGCCGCCTCGACGGTGGCGCCGTCCTCGCTGTAATCCAGGTAGTGGGTGCCAGCCGCAATGGCGGCGCGGAGACCGGGCAGCAGGGTCTTGAAGTAGGGACCTGTCACATTGATCAGCAGGTCCGCGGGCGCCGCAAGCGCGGTCAGCGCCGCTTCGTCCCGGGCGTCGACCTCGACGGCACGGCCCTTGGTCCCGGCGCGCGCGGCGGCGGCCTCGGCGCTGGTGAGCCGTCGCCCGGCGACGGTGATCTCGCTCACCAGATCGCTGGCGGCCAGGGTCTCCAGGGCCGGCTGGAAATAGCGTCCGGCGCCACCCAGGGCGAGGATCTTCATGATCCGTCCCCGCCCTTGCCCGGCCAGATCGGCCGGCCACTGCCGGGCAGGCCCAGGTCGCCCCACATGGCGGTGACCTTGTCGACCACGGCTTGGTCCATGCCGAGGCGCCGGCCCCACTCGCGCTTGGTTTCGGGCGGCCACTTGTCGGTGGCATCGAGGCCGATCTTGGAGCCGAGCCCTTCCTCGGGCGAGGCGAAGTCCAGGTAGTCGATTGGCGTGTTCTCGATGAGAGTGATGTCGCGCGCCGGGTCCATGCGGGTCGCGACGGCCCACATGACGTCCTTCCAGTCGCGCACGTCGATGTCGTCGTCCACCACGATGATCCACTTGGTGTACATGAACTGGCGCAGATAGGACCAGATCCCCATCATCACCCGCTTGGCGTGGCCGGGATAGGCCTTCTTCATGGAGACCACGGCGATGCGGTAGCTGCAGCCCTCGGGCGGCAGCCAGAAATCCCGGATCTCGGGAAACTGCTGGCGCAGCAGCGGGGTGAAGACCTCGTTCAGGGCCTCGCCGAGTACGGAGGGTTCGTCCGGCGGCCGTCCGGTGAAGGTCGAAAGGTAAATGGGGTCGCGGCGATGGGTGATCGCCGTGACGGTGAAGACCGGAAAGGGCACTTGCACATTGTAGTAGCCGCTGTGGTCGCCGTAAGGCCCCTCGGGCGCGGTGTCGTCGAGGGAGACCTCGCCCTCGATCACGATCTCGGCCGTCGCGGGGACCTTCAGGGGTTGCGAGACGCAGTCGACCAGCGGCACCTTGCGCCCGCGCAGGAGCCCGGCGAAGTGATACTCCGAGAGGGTATCGGGGACGGGGGCGACGGCGGCGATGATTGTCCCGGGGTCGGCGCCGATCACGGCGGCGGCGGGCAGCGGCGCCCTCTTCTCGCCCCGCCAGCGCGCGTGGTGCTGAGCGCCGCCGCGATGTTTCAACCAGCGCATAAGGGTGCGGTCGCGGCCCAGCACCTGCATGCGATAGATGCCGAGGTTGAAATCATCCTCCTTGGCCGTCCCCGGCCCTTTGGTGACGACCAGCGGCCAGGTGATGAGCGGCGCCGGCTCACCGGGCCAGCAGGTCTGGATCGGCAGCTCGGCGAGGTCGATCTCGGCGCCGCGCTTGACCACCTCCTGGCAAGGCCCGTGGGCCACGGTCTTGGGTTTCATGGCCATGACGGTCTTCAGGAGAGGCAGGCTATCCCAGGCTTCTTTGAGATTACCCGGCGGTTCGGGTTGGCGCAGGAAGGCGAGGGTCTCGCCGACCTCGGTCAGCTCATGCGGCTGGCGTTCCATGCCCCAGGCGACCCGCTCGACGGTGCCGAAGAGGTTGGCGAGCAGCGGCATGCCATAGGGCCGGCCGTCCTCGCGCACCGGGTTCTCGAAGAGCACGGCCGGGCCACCCTCGGCCAGCAGGCGGGTCTGGATTTCCGTTACTTCGAGATGGGGCGAGACCGGATGGCGCACGCGCACCAGCCTATTCTCGCCTTCCAGACGCGCCATGAAGTCGCGCAAGGAGTCGTAGGCCATGACAGGAGCATTCCCCCGTGCTGTCCGATCGGCGGCCTCGACCCTAACCGGGCGCTTGCCGGTGGTAAAGGTGTGGCTGCGCGGCGCTCAGGCAGGCTCGGCGCGCTCGATGCGCAGGACCGTTCCCTCCACACCGGTGACCCGCACGAGAGTTCCTTCCGGCAGGTCCTCGCCCTTGATCTTCCAGATCGTGTCGTCGATGCTGAGCTTGCCCTGGCCGTTGATCACCGGTGTGGCCAAGGTGAACACCCGGCCGACGTACTGCATGCCGCGGCGATTGAGGGTCGGATGGTCGCTTTCGGCCGCGGGATAGCGGCGGCGGTAGAAGCGCCAGCCGAAGACTGAAATCACACTCAGAACGGCGAAGAGCAGGAACTGATGCTCCCAGCTCATTTCCGGCACCGCCCAGAGCACGGCGCCGACGATGCCGGCGGCCACCCCGATCCACAGGAAGACGGCTCCCGGGGCGAAGACCTCGATGGCCAGAAAGACGACCGCGGCGACCCACCAGTACCAGAACTGGATATCCTCTAACAAAAACACCGCTTAGCTCCGATCGTTGCCGGGGGGCGCCGTCCAGGGGCCGCCGGGCCGCTGCTGGGCCCTCTCGGTCATGGCGTCGCGGGCGATCTCGGCGATGCCGCCGACGGCGCCGATGAGGTTGCTGGCCTCCAGCGGCAGGAACAAGATCTTCTGGTTCTCGGACTCGGCGAAGCGTCCCAGGGCATCGACGTACTTCTGGGCGACGAAGTAGTTGAGGGCGTTGATGTTACCGCCCGCCACCGCCTCGGAGACGAACTGCGTTGCCTTGGCCTCGGCCTGAGCCTCGCGCTCGCGCGCCTCGGCGTCGCGGAAGGCGGCCTCGCGCCGGCCCTCGGCGGCCAGGATCTGGGCTTGCTTCTCGCCCTCGGCCTTGAGGATCTCCGCTTGCCGGAAACCCTCCGCCTCCAGGATGTTGGCGCGCTTGTCACGCTCGGCCTTCATCTGCCGGGCCATGGACTGCACCAGGTCCTGCGGCGGGGTGATGTCCTTGATCTCGATGCGGGTGACCTTGACGCCCCAAGGCGCGGTCGCGTCGTCGACCACCTGCAGAAGCTGCGCGTTGATGTGATCACGCTGGGACAAGAGCTCGTCCAGGTCCATCGATCCCATGACCGTCCGCACGTTGGTCATGGTCAGATTGAGGATGGCGTGCTGCAGGTTGTTCACCTCATAGGCCGCCTTGGCGGCGTCGAGGACCTGGAAGAAGACGACGCCGTCGACCTGAACCAGGGCGTTGTCGCGGGTGATCACCTCCTGCGAGGGAACGTCCAGCACCGTCTCCATCATGTTCATCTTGGCGCCGATGCGGTCGACGATGGGAAAGATGACACCGAGACCGGGCGGCAGGGTGCGGGTATAGCGGCCGAAGCGTTCGACCGTGTATTCATAGCCTTGCTCGACCACCTTGAAGCCCATCGCCACGAGGATGATCGCCAGGACGACCACGACGAGGACGAAGATCGCGAACCCGCTGAGCAAACCTTCCATGGGTATCCCCCTAAGTTAAGAACTTGTTGCGGCTGACCCGATCCCCTTTACTTCATTTGGTTTAGGCAAAGCCTAACCTCGCCTTGTTTGGGTCGATAATCATACAATAAAACGACCCGAAGTGACGGTTTAACGTTCTTTCAAGTCGTATCTGGGACTATGATAACATGCTGAGCTTTCGTTACACTTGAAAGTTCAGGCGCCCGCGGAGTTTTTACAGGTAGGCCCGTCGGGCGGGGTGGTGCATATAAGAGGCGCGGGAAATGGCGCATTATTACGTAGTCGGCGGTGAGTACAAGGATACCCACTTCCGTGAGACGATAGGCGGTGATGAGGAGTGGTACGGCCCCTTCGAGAGCTATGAGTCGGCGAAGGAAGAATGGGCCAAACACGCCTGGCAGACGGTCGATCATTGCACGATCCGTTATCGGATCGAACGGATCGATCCCGACGCGCCGCCACCGTGCACGGACTGAGGGTCCGAGCAGGTAGCCCGGGGAGAAAGGGGCGGCGCATTGCCCTGGCCTTTGCCGGAGAGCGATGACGAGTTGCTGCGGCTCGCCAAGGGCTATCCCTTTCACGCGCCGGGGCGATCCTATTTCTATACGAGTGAGGCCGTCATGCCTCTCGAGACGTCCGATGGGCGCGACTTCGAGGGGCGGGTGCCGGTGATCGCGCACGGCTCGAACCGGTCACCTCAACAACTGGAGCGCAAATTCGGCACCTGGCCGGTCGAGGCGAGCCGCATTCCGGTGACCCGAGCCTGGCTCGCCGATTACGATGTCGTCTATTCGGCGCATGTCACGCGCTATGGCTCGGTCGCGGCCAATCTCCAACACGCGCCCGGCGCGCGGGTCGAGCTCTACGTCACCTGGCTCGATGAGACCCAGGTCGAGCGCATGCACGCCACCGAGTTGGGCAGCGAGACCTATCATTATGGTCGCCTCACCGCGGTCGAGCTGAGCGTGGAGGGCCACCCCGATGGTATCCTCGATTGGGCGATGGTCTATCTCTCGCGGCGGGGCTGCCTGGCCCAGGAGGGCCGCCCGGTGGCCTTGGCCGCCTCGGATGGCGAGGGCCGTCATCCGACGATGGCGCAGGAGGAAGCGCTCGCCTTCGTGCGCGATCGCTTCCGGCCAGGCCGCGGTCTCGACGAGCACATTCTCGAAACCATCCGCGAGCCGGTCAAGCGCCAGGCGCTGATCGAGGAGATGACCATCCAGGCCGTCGCGCCGCGGGTGCCGAACTTCGAGAGGGAGCTGCCTTAGGCGGTCCGATTGGCTGGCAGGACGCGCCAGACGACGGCGTTGCGCAGGTCCGTGTCCTCCAGCTCGCGGCTGGTCTTCACGGCGTAAGCGATGATCCGCTCCAAGCCTTCTTTAGGTAGATAGGTGCGACCCGGATCACCGAGCAGGACGGTGGCGCCCGCATCGGCCAAGCGACGCAGCCAGGACTCGATCCGTGCCGCTGCCGGCGCCTCGTAGCAGACGTCCCCGGCCAAGACCAGATCCCAGCCGCTGCCGGCTTGGTTCAGGAGATCCTCCTCGAGGATCGATAGCGCGACCCCGTTCAACGCCGCGTTGAGGCGAACCGCGGCACAGGCAAATGGATCGATGTCGGCTGCGGCGACCGCGCGCGCGCCAGCCAACGCCGCGGCGATCCCCTGAAGGCCGGACCCACAGGCGAAATCGAGCACTCGCTTGCCGGCGGCGACCTCGGGATGGTCCAGGAGATAGCGCGCCAAGGCCTGACCGCCGGCCCAGGCGAAGGCCCAAAAGGGTGGCGGCAGCCCGGTCGCGGCC
>JBFELD010000123.1:0-7122 GCA_041552375.1 Kiloniellaceae bacterium
CTCGTTGGTGTAGCCCAGACCATCGGCAACGATCCGCGCGCCGCGGCTGTCCGAAAGCACGATGAACCCATCGCCTGCACCCGGCCGATAGCCCAGGTGACGCGGCGCCGCGTGGGTGCTGACCGTGATCCAGACCCGCCCTTGCTCGTCTTCCATCACATAGTTGGTGGGCGGGAGAGGTGTCCCCTCGACTTCGAGCAAGTAGGGCCTCGACACGCCCGAGGGCAGGAGATGAAAGACACCGCCATCGTCGTCACCGAGATGGGCGATGAGGAACGAGCCGTCGGGCCGCAAGGCGACGCCGTTGGGCTTGAGCTCGGTGGCCGAGTCGGCGAGCAGGCTCCGCTGGTCACCGTTCGGGCGGATGCCCGTGATCCCGCCCGCCCAGTCCGAGACATAGAGGTTGCCCATCGCCGTCGCCAAGACGCACTCGGGCCGCCTCAAGCCCTGCCCGAGAAAATCGATCCGATCGAGGGAGACCATGGGAAGCCTCATGACCAGCCTTGCGCCTCACCACGCCACTTAAGAGAATGTTCGCCCGCCGCGCAAGACGAGGAACCGACGCCCATGACCGAGCCTAACCCACTTGCGGTCGCCGTCGTCGGCGCCGGCTACTTCGCGCAGTTTCACTATGACGCCTGGTCCCGCATCCCCGAGGTGCGGCTCGCGGCGCTGGTCGAACCCGACAGCAAAAAAGCACAGGCCACAGCCACCCAATTTCGGGTGCCGGCGACCTATCCCTCGATCGAGGCGCTACTGGAGGCCGGTGCGCCGGATCTTCTCGACATCGTGACGCCGCCAGAGGCTCACCGCGCCCTCGTCGCCACCGCTTGCAGAGCGGTCCCCACAATTATTTGCCAGAAACCGCTGGCCCCGAGCCTCGCGGAAGCGGAGGAAATCGTTGCCATCGCGCGGGATGCCAACCGCTCCCTCATCGTGCACGAGAATTTCCGCTTTCAGCCTTGGTATCGCGAGGCCAAGCGGTTGGTGGACAACGGCACATTGGGTCCCCTGCACGGCATCGCCTTTCGCCTTCGCCCCGGCGATGGCCAGGGCCCGAAGGCCTATCTCGATCGCCAGCCCTATTTTCAGACCATGCCGCGGTTCCTGATCCACGAGACCGGGGTCCACTTCGTCGATACCTTTCGCTATCTCGTCGGTGAGGTGACGGCGGTCACGGCCCGCCTGCGACGGCTCAACCCGGTCATCGCCGGTGAGGACGCGGGAACAGTCGTCTTCGAGTTCGCAAATGGCGCCAGCGGCCTCTTCGACGGCAACCGGCTGAATGATCACGAGGCCGACAATTGCCGGCTGACCATGGGCGAGATGCACCTGGAGGGCGCGCGCGGCGTTCTGCGTCTGGACGGCCGCGGGCGGCTTTGGTTCAAGCCGCATGGTCAGGCCGAAGGGCGCCACGACCATACCTGGCCGGACCAAGGCTTTGCCGGGGATTGTGTCAACCGCCTATGCGGCCACGTGGTCGCGCACTTGCGAGAGGGCGCCCCCTTGGAAAACGACGGAGAGAGCTACCTCGCAAACCTGCGCATCGTCGAGGCGATCTATCGCTCACACGACGAGGGCCGGCGCATCGCTATCGAGTGACCACCCCGGCTACGAAGTGGTGGGCGACGATCCATCTTCCAGGTATTCCGCATGCTCCCTGACATGGGATGCCAGGTTCAGCGCGTGCTCGCGCACCAGCCTCTCGGCCAGGTCGGTTTCTCGGGCCTCGATCGCCTCTATGATGTGCATGTGATCGACGATGGACCGCTTGGCCCGGTCGTCATCGGCGATTGTCCGGGTGCGAATACCGCGCATGTGGAGGAACAATCCATCGGCCATCTCACGCAGCAAGGTGCAGCGGCTGAGCTCCAGAATCTTCTGGTGGAATTCGATGTTGCGCTCGGAATATTCGTCGATGCGCGCAACCACCCCGCCACCGTCCGTGAAATCGCTGAAGATCGCGCGAAGAGAGGCGATCTCGTCATCGCCGGCGCGTTGGGTGACAAGGCGCGCCGCCATGCTTTCCAGCGCGGCCCAGACGGTGATCATCTCCAGGATCTCCTGACGGCTCTTGCGGACGATGAAAACGCCGCGCCGTGGCACGATGGTGATGAGCCCTTCCTGCTCCAGGCGCGCCAAGGCCTCACGAAGGGGCGTGCGGCTGATACCGAGTTGATCAGAGAGCTTGCGCTCGTCCAAGCGCAGCTCGGCATCAGAGGCATAGATGTTCATGGAGCTGATCGCATCCTTCAGACTGCGGTAGATCTTGTCGCGCAGACTAGGGCTCGCCTCGATCGGCTGAACGTTGAGCTGTGAGGGAGGGTCCATCGCCGGCAGCTCCTAAACCAGACCAGATAATTGCCTGGTTCGAGGTTTGGTATACGGTACGCCAGATACCAGTTTTTCGCAAGGCTCGTCGAACCGGGCGAGATAGGTCAGGCCGGGACATCAGTGGGTCCTGAGGGCCTCCGACTGGCCAGCGGTGGCGCACCGCACCGCGCCTGGGTCACGGCCCAAAAGGCGCCCGGATTCGCGCTTGAAGATCCCGGCGAGCGCATCGATCACGGCGCGCACGGCCGGCGAGCGACGCAAATCCCTATGAACGACGAGGTAGAGCTTTCGCTCCAGCGCCTCGATCGGCGCACTCAGGCGCACCAGTGCGTCGTCGTCGTCGCCGGCAAAGCAAGGTAGAACGCCAAGCCCCGCCCCCTTGCGCACGGCTTCGTGGATGACCATGCCATCGTTCGTGCGTATTGCGGGCGCCCGGTCCCGCAAGCGTTCAAGCAGCCAGGTTTGATTGTGAAAATAGGCATGGTCCTCATCGTAGCCGACCCATTCGCAAGCCTCATAGCGCGCCTCTCCCAATGCCGCCGGATGGGCGGAGACGAAATTACGCGACCCATAGACCGCGAAGGTATAGGCGCCGAGCCGCCGGGCGATCAGGCTGGGGTTGTCAGGCAGACATTCCCGGATCAGCAAATCAGCTTCACGTCGGCTGAGATTGGCAAGGATATGAGTAACGGACAGTTCGATCTCTATATCCGGCAAGCTCTGGCGCAGATCGGTCATGTGATCGGTAAGCAACGCGGCAAAGATCTCCCAAACCGACAGGCGCACGGTGCCCCGGGCGCTTTCCGCCAACGCCGGCTGGCGCCGGTCGACGGTAAGCGCCGTGGCCTCCATGGCCTCGGCCAGCGGAATGAACTCCTCGCCCGCGGCGGTCGGCACGAAGCCGTCCGGCAGCCGATCGAACAGACGTGCGCCCAAGGCCTCTTCCAGACCCTTCAGGCGCCGGCCGACGGTCGGTTGCGTGATCTTCAACTCCCGCGCGGCTCCGGAGAGGGTACCGGCTCGCGCCACCGAGAGGAAAATCCTCATGTCGTCCCAGTTCATGGCCTCCATATTGGCGCGAACCGCCCTCCGCTGTCTAAAGAAATTTGCATAACACAGGTTCGAAATTGATTGAGGCGGAAAGATTTCATTTAAGCTATCGGTTAGGTCTGGCCTCAGCGCCAAGAGGCCGCATGATGAGGGGCAAAGGAATATCATGTACTTCAACCGTAAGCTCTGGGCCTTCACCGAGCCCTTTCGCGCCCGCATTTGGGGCGCCGTCATCCTCGGCGTGCTCGCCTCGGCGCTCGGCATCGCCCGGCTGGCGCTGATCGGCTGGCTGCTGGCTCGCGTCTTCGCCGGCGCGCCCCTGAACGAGCTCGCTCTCTACGGCCTCGCCATTGCCGGGGCCATCGGCCTGCGCGGCGTCCTGGAGTATGCGCGCGTCATGGTCGCCCACAGGACGGCGGCCAAGGTACAGCTTCATCTTCGCCAGGTGCTCTATGACAAGATCGTCGAGCTGGGGCCCGCCTATCTGGGCCTCAAGCGCACCGGCGAGGTCGTCGTCGCGCTGGTGCAGAGTATCGAGCATCTGGAGATCTATTTCGGTAAGTACCTGCCGCAGTTCTTCGTGGCCGCGGTGACGCCTATCCTGATTTTCGTCTTCGTCGCCTGGCTCGACCTTCCGGTCGCCGCCGTCTTCCTGGGCGCGGCCCTCTTCACATTGCTCGCGCCCGCGGTCTTCCACCGCTGGGATGCCCGCAACTCCCTGGCCCGGGCCAAGGCTTACGCCGCCTTCGCCGCCGAGTTCCTGGATTCGGTTCAGGGCCTGGCCACCCTGAAGGCCTTCGGCCAAAGCCACGCCCGCGCCCGCTTGCTGGCCGAAAAGGCGCACGAGGTCTTCCGCTCGACCATGTGGGTGTTGGCTACCAACTCCCTCTCGCGCGGCATCACCGATACCGGCATCGCGGTCGGCGCCGCCGCCGGGCTGGCGCTCGGCGCCTACCGGGTCGGCCAGGGCGCGATGGGCCTGGAGGCGCTACTGGTTATCCTGCTCCTCGGGATCGAGGTGTTTCGCCCGCTTCGCGACCTACGGGCAATGCTCCATGACGGCATGCTGGCCGAGGCGGCGGCGGGGCACATCTTCGAGCTGCTCGAGGCGCGGCCCCATATCGAGGACCAGCCGGACAACCTGGAGGGAACCTTACTTCCGGCCACGCTGGCCTTCGAAGACGTGAGCTTTTCCTACCCCGGCGGCCGGGGGCCAACCCACTCGGGCCTCGACTTTGCAGTGGCGGCGGGCGAGCGCATCGGCATCGTCGGGGCGAGTGGCGCCGGCAAGTCCTCGATCGTCCGCTTGCTATTGCGGCTTTATGATCCGCAAGCTGGCCGCATCCTCCTGGGCGGTCGGGACATAACGGAGCTGAGCCTCGCCGAGTTGCGCCGGCACATCGCCGTCGTCAATCAGGACACTTACCTGTTCCACGGCACGGTCGAGGAAAACCTTCGCTTGGGACATGCCCAGGCCGATCACGACCAGATCGAGCAAGCGGCACGAGCGGCCGGCGCGCACGACTTCATCATGGCCCTGCCGCGGGGCTACGCAACGCTGATCGGTGAGCGCGGCATCAAGCTTTCCGGCGGTCAGCGACAGCGCATCGCGATCGCCCGAGCGCTCTTACGCGATGCACCGATCCTGATCCTGGACGAGGCGCTCTCGGCGGTCGATGCCGAGAACGAAGCGATGATCCAAGAGGCCCTCGATCGCCTAATGGTGGGGCGAACGACGCTGGTTCTGGCCCATCGGCTCTCCAGCATCATCGATGCCGACCGGATCCTCGTTCTGGGAGACGGGCACGTCGCCGAGGCCGGCACGCACGCCGAGCTCATGGTGCGCCGCGGCGCCTATTGGCACTTGATGGCCGAACAAGCCCACGACCGTGCCGGCACGCGACCGCATGCATTACCACAAGGGTCCGAACTGGCCCTCGATGCGGCCCCGGTCTTCGCCGAGGAGACCGCAACACCCCAGCCACAAGAGAGCGCGATCCTTCAGGCCGAGGGCTTGGGATGGCTCGGTGCCATCCAACAACTGATGGGCTTCGTGCGGCCCTGGCGAGGACGCTTGGCGCTTACATTCGGCTTTGGCGTCGCTCGGGTCGCCGCCTTTATCGCCGTCGGCCTGGTCTCGGCCCTGGCCGTGGCCGCGGTCAAGACGGGCCAGCCGATCTTCGCTCTCATCGCCGCACTGGCGGTTCTCGCGCCGGCCTCCGGTGTGTTGCATTGGCTGGAGTCCTGGATCGCCCACGATATGGCCTTCCGACTGCTGGCGGAGATGCGCATCGCGCTCTTCGAGAAGCTGGACCGGCTGGCGCCGGCTTATTTGGTGCATCGCCGCACCGGTGATCTCGTCGCCATGGCGACAGAGGACGTTGAAAGTGTCGAGTACTTCTTCGCCCACACCATCGCCCCCGCTTTCGTCGCGGTTCTGGTGCCCTCGTTGGCGATCGTGGTACTGGCCGCGTTTCATTGGGGGCTGGCTTTGGCTTTGTTGCCCTTCCTGTTGGTCGTCGGCGCTTCTCCCTTCGTTCTGCGCCGGCGCATCGACCTGCTGGCCTCGCGCGACCGCGAAGCCTTGGGCGAGCTCAACGCCCATAGCGTCGACAGCTGCCAGGGCCTAACCGAGGTCATCGCCTTTCAGCAGGAGGCGAGCCGTCGCCGCGACTTCATGGATTTGGTCGGCCAGCACCAGTCGGTGCGGCTCCCCTTTTTCAGCGAGATGACCTTGCAGACGGTGCTGGTCGAGATCATGACCACTCTCGGCGGTCTTACCATTGTGATCGCGGGCGGTGCGCTCGCGCAAAATGGCGGGCTCGATGCGCCCTATTTGCCGCTTCTCACCCTGCTCGCCATGGCCGCCTTCCTGCCGATCTCGGAAATCGCGGAGATCGGGCGCCAGTTGGCCGACACGCTGGGAGCCACACGCCGACTGCACGCCGTCCACCGCGAGCCGGTGCCGGTCACCGATGGACCGGTCACGACCCTGCCTGACCACAAAGGCGGCCTGCCCATCGCCTTCGACGAGGTCATTTTTCACTATCCGAGCGTCGAGCGGCCGGCGTTGGAAAAGGTAACCCTCGAAATCCCGGCCGGCGCGACTGTGGCCCTCGTCGGACCCTCGGGGGCTGGCAAGACGACCATGGCCCATCTTCTCCTGCGCTTCTGGGACCCGGATGCCGGCCGGGTCACGCTGGCTGGCCAGGATCTGCGGGATTATCGTCTCGACAGTCTGCGGCGGCAAATCGCGCTGGTCGCGCAAGACACCTATCTGTTCAATGATACTCTCAGGGCGAACATCCTGATCGCCCGGCCGGAGGCAAGCGAAACCGAAATCGCCCAGGCGATCAGCCGCGCGGCGCTCGAGCCTTTCATCGAGGGGTTGCCGGAGGGCCTCGACACACCCGTCGGCGAACGTGGCATGACGCTCTCCGGCGGTCAGCGTCAGCGCGTGGCCATCGCCCGCGCCTTTCTCAGCGACGCGCCGGTCCTCGTGCTCGACGAGGCGACCTCGCACCTCGACGCGCAAAGCGAGCGGCTGGTCCACGAGGCCTTGGCCGACTTGATGCGCGAGCGAACCACGCTCGTCATCGCTCACCGTCTTTCGACCGTTCGCAAGGCCGACAGCATCGCCGTTCTCAATCGGGGCAGGTTGGTCGAGCAAGGCCGCCACGAGGAGCTCTTGACCACGGGCGGGCTCTACGCCCGCTTGGTGGGCCGGCAACTCGCGGC
>JBFELD010000124.1:0-7120 GCA_041552375.1 Kiloniellaceae bacterium
CGCCTGCTCGGTCCGTAGCACCGTGGCGCTGAAACCGGTAAGCGGGCGGGTCACCGCCTCTTGATCGCTGATCTCGTGCAACTCGCCCCGGCCCATGCCGATATCGCCGGTGGCGTTGACGCTGGACAGCACGAGGACCGGGATCGAGTCGCTATAGGCCTCGCCGATCGCGGTGGCTGCGTTGGTGACGCCGGGCCCGGTGATCAGCAGACAGACGCCCGGACGGCCCGAGACACGGGCGTAGCCGTCGGCCATGAAACCCGCGCCCTGCTCGTGGCGTACACCGATGTGGCGCACGCCGGCGCTTTCGATCTCGCGATAGAACTCGAGCGTGTGAACGCCGGGTATGCCGAAGACGGTATCCACCCCGAAGGCGCTCAATTGATGCAGCAAGGCACCGCCACAGGACATATTCTCGCTCAAGGTCTCCCCCTCTCATCGGGCGTCGTGGGCGACGCGCGCGCCCAACCTAGCAAGCCGGCCCGAACCCGCCAATCGTCTTCCGGCGCATCGCGTCGTCAGCTCTTTGCCGAGCCGGCGCAAGCTGCTAAGTCTTACAGCGCGTTAGGGCTGGCCGGAGCGGGCAAGCATGAAGGATCATATAAGCATCGGGGCCGGGGGGCGCCTTCTTGTCTTCGGCGGCAACTACGGCAACCTGCAGGCAACCCAAGCGCTGTTCGCCGAGGCCGAGACCCTCGGCATTGGCCCGGATGCCATGCTTTGTACGGGCGATCTCGCGGCCTACTGCGCCGATCCGCAAGCGACCACCCGGCTGGTTCGCGAGACGGGCGTGCCGGTGGTCATGGGCAACTGTGAAGACTCACTCGCCAGCGCGGCCGAGGACTGCGGCTGCGGCTATGCGGAGGGCACGGTCTGCGATCTGCTGGCGCGCCAGTGGTACGACTTCTGCCGCGCCGAGATCGACGCCGAGACCAAGCGCTGGATGGGGCGCTTGCCCCGGCGCATCACGGTCGAGATCGGCGGCCGCCGCCTGCTGGCGGTCCACGGGGGTGTGACCCGTATCAACGACTTCTTCTTCCCCTCGACCCCCACTGCGGAAAAAGCAGCGGAGATCGACAGCGTCGGCGCCGAGGGCGTGATCGCCGGTCATAGCGGTCTTCCCTTTACCCAGCTTGTCGGCGACAGGCTCTGGGTCAACAGCGGAGCCCTCGGGATGCCCGCCAATGACGGCACGCCGAGGGTCTGGTGCGCACTGATCGAGGATCTGGGAGACGGACTGCGGGCTTCCTTGCGAGCTTTGACCTACGACCATGCCACCGCCGCCGCAAGGATGCGCAAGGCAGGCCTCGCGGCGGGATACGCCGACTGTCTGGAAAGCGGCCTCTGGCCCAGCCTCGACGTGCTACCCGAAGCCGAGCGGCAACGCGGCGGCCAGGCCATCGCCGAGGTGGATATCTTCTGGCCATCGGACAGCGTGATAGGAAAGCGCGCTGCTCTCTAGCCCGAGCAGGCGGCCCCACCCAGCACGCAAAAGCGCGCGCAATGCGGGTGGTTCAGCTTGACCTCGCCCATGGCCTCGCGCAGATGCCGGCCCAGCTCGAACTCGGGTTCGTAGGGCAGCAGGGTGCAAGCAAGTACCGCCGGGTGATCCGTCCCCTTGCGCTTGACCACCATGCGCGAGGAGGCACACATGACGCCCTCGGGCGAGGCGTTGAGGAGGCCCCAGCAGGCGTCGGTGATCTCGGGCACATCGAGGCTCGCGTCCATTTCCGGAAAAAGCACCAATTGCCAGGGATCGGCAGGATCGAGATCGATGCCCAACGCGTCGAAGAGCGCGCCGAAGCCGGCCCGCACCTCGGGCTCGGGCTCTGCGCTGAAGAGGCGGCCGGCGACATTGACGGCGAAGCCGTTGCCCGCCAGCCAGGCCAACCCCTTGACAGCAGGTCTCCAGCTTCGCGGACCCCGCTCGGCCTCGTGGAGCGCCTGGGTGTAGTGGTCGAGCGACACGCGGATCGTCAGGCGCCGGCCATAGCGCGCGCGAAGCGCCAACAACTCATCGGCCAACTTCATCATCGGGCGCATGGCGTTGGTGAGCACCAAGGCCTCGTACCCTCGTCCCAGGGTTTCCTCCAGGATGGCGATGATCTCGCGGTTCATGAAAGGCTCGCCGCCCGTGAACCCGACCGTCCTGGTGCCGAGGCCCTCGTATTCGACCTCATCCAGATAGTCCGCAACCTCCCGATGGGAAATGTAAACGAGCCGGTCGTTGCTGGGAGACGACTCGATATAACAATTCCCGCAAGTGAGATTGCATAGCGTGCCGGTGTTGAACCAGAGCGTTTCAACACTCTTAAGCCTCACCCGGGCGCGCCGCTCGCCCTTGACCGTCCGGTCCGGATCCTTGAACTTGGCCCGATCGAGCGGCGTCTTCAGTGTGCTATCCATGTGCTCCCCGAAGGCTCTGTGCGGGTCACGTTCGGGCTCCGCGCATCGCACGCCGGCCGAAACCTCGCCTCAAGACTAGGTAGACGATTCGATGGCAGGACCAAATCACGATCTTGCGACCCGGCCGCCTCGCGGGAGCTTGATAGAATAGTTTGGACGTAAAGGCTAGAAGGTCAAATTGGCGGGGCTTCGCAGTCGCCGCCTTCGGCCCCCGGGCTCGTATAGAGCGTCTTTCCGCTCTCCAGGTCCACGCCTTCGAGCCGCGCACCGTAGCCCCACAGGTGTCGGACGCAGGTGAGCACATCCTCTCGAGCTCGCTCGACCAGGGGCACGCCGTCGCGCATGCCATGCCTCAGCACGAGTTCTCTGTCGCCGCGCAGATCGACATCGACGATTTGGATGTCCGGCTCGATCGTCGAGACGTCGTAGCTGCGCGCGAGAGCGTTGCGCACCTCCTCATAGCCGCGTTCATTGTGGATCGCGCGCACAGTGACATGGTCATCCTTGGCGTCGTCGGTCATGCGGAAGAGCTTGAAGTCGCGCATGAGCTTGGGGCTCAAGAACTGCTTGATGAATGACTCGTCGCGGTAGTTCACCCAGGCGTCCTTGAGAACCGATCGCCAATCCCCGGATCCTGCGATATCCGGGAACCAATCGCGGTCCTCATCGCTCGGCTCGCAGCAGATGCGCTTTATGTCCTGCATCATGGCGAAGCCCAATGCATAGGGGTTGATCCCAGAAAAGCGCGGATCGTCGAAGTCCGGCTGCAGGACGACGTTGGAGTGGCTGTGCAGAATCTCCAGAAGGGCGCCTTCGGAAATCAGGCCCTCGTCGAAGAGCTTGGAGGTGATGTAGTGGTGCACGAAGGTCGCGCATCCTTCGTTCATCACCTTGGTCTGCTTTTGGGGATAGAAGTATTGGGCGATGTTGCGCACGATGCGAAGCAGTTCGCGCTGCCAAACCTCCAAACCCGGGCTGTTCTTCTGGATGAAGTAGAGGAGGTTCTCCTCCGGCAGCTTCAGTTGCTTCTTGCGTTCGGCCAACTCCGCCTCGGCTTCATCGGCTTCTTCGCTGGTCGGCGTCTCCGGCAAGGTCCGCCAGAGGTCGTTATAGTGCCGTTCGTAATAGGCTTCGCGCTCGCGCCGGCGTTTTTCCTGTTCGCGCAGGTTCGGCTTGGGCCGGCGCCGATAGCGAAAGACGCCTTGGTCCATCAAGGCGTGGGCCGCATCGAGAACGTCCTCCACGGCGCTCACGCCATGGCGCTCCTCGCAGTCCGCGATATAGCGCTTCGCAAACTCCAAGTAATCGAGAATCCCCTCGGCGTCGGTCCACTGTTGGAAGAGATAGTTGCTCTTGAAGAAGTGGTTATGCCCGAAGGCCGCATGCGCCATGACCAGGGTCTGCATGGCCATGGTGTTCTCTTCCATGTAGTAGCTGATGCAGGGGCTGGAATTGATGACGATCTCGTAGGCCAGACCCTGGAAACCGCGGCGGTAGAGCTCTCGCTCGTGGACGAATCGCTTGCCGAAGGACCAGTGCTGATACATCAGCGGCATGCCGATGGAGCAATAGGCGTCGAGCATCTGCTCGGCCGAGATCATCTCGATCTGATTGGGATAGACATCGAGGCCGAGGTCGTCCTTGGCGATCTCCTCAATCGCGTCGTAGGTCCGCTGCATGGTCGCGAAATCCCACTCCGAGCCATCGTACAAAAGGCGCGGACGGTGCGACGAGCGCAACAGATGTGATGCCTTGCGGCGGGTGGCCTTTTTCGTCATCGGTTCCGAGCGCCCCGCTTTTTAGGATGTGTATTCATAATCCGGACGGGCCGCGCCGTGGCGAAAGCCGTCGAGCTCCAGGAGAAAGCGACGCGGCATGGTGGGGCCATGTGAGGAGCTTTCGACGCCGAGATCGGCGGTCTTGCGCCCGGCCCCCCCGGGGTTGGGCGCAAATGGCTGTGGGCGGCGTCAAAGGCCCTTGCCGATGGCCCCGCATCGCCCGCGGCCCTTTTCCTGGCCCGCGCCCCTGTGCGTGCCAACGCGGCCTCGCCTGGATTATGAGTACACATCCTAGTCACTCTGCTTCGCGAAAAGCTCGCGAAACACCGGATAGATATGGCCTGGCTCGGCGATGTGCTTCATCGAAAAGTTAGGCCAGCCGACTTCCAGCGGTTGGTAACCTCGCCACAACTCCTTGCCGTTGTTGGAGCCGCCGAAGATCTGGAACTCCCGCTGATCGAGGATTTCGACGTAAGCGTAGTATTGACAGATCGGCAGAACTTTCTCGGTCAAGAGCTCGACACAACGTCCGGTATCATCTGAAAAGTTGTCACCGTCGGAGGCCTGGGCACCATAGATATTCCAGTCGGCGATGGGAAAGCGCGCCTCGACCTCCTGCAGCATCTCCTTCAGCGCCGTCGAGACGACAGTGCCACCGGTCTCCTGGCTATAGAAGAAGGCGTCCTCATCGACCACCTGCGCTTGATGCGTATGACGAATGAAGACGATCTCGACCTTCTCGTAGCGCCGCCGCAAGAAGAGGTGAAGCAGGATGAAAAAGCGTTTGGCCAGGTCCTTCTCATGCTGTCCCATGGACCCCGAGACGTCCATGAGGCAGAACATGACGGCCTTGGTCTTCGGTTGCGGACGCTGCTCGAAGCGGTTGTAGCGAATATCGATCGGATCGATGTAAGGCACGGCCCGCCGGCGCCGCTCCAGCTCCTCGTATTCCAGCGACAGCTCGGCCAGGCGACGTTGCAGGGAAATGTCGAGGTCGTTGCGGCTCTGCAACTCTTCCAGCTCCAGTGCCAGCTCCTCCATGCGCGAGACGACCGGCCGGCGCAGCGCGATCCGGCGGCCGATGCTGTTTCGCATGGTGCGCAGCACGTTCAGATTGGTCGGCGTGCCGGAATTGGTGAAGCCGGCCCGGTAGGGCTTGTAGGCGAAGGTCTCCTTGAGGCTGGTCTTGACCAGGTCGGGAAGCTCGAGGTCATCGAAGAAGAGGTCGAGAAACTCGTCGCGGGTGAGCGCGAAGACGAAGTCGTCCTCGCCCTCGCCATGATCGGACCCCTTTTTGCCGGCACCGCCGCCGGCGCCCCCGGACGGCTTGGCGATACGGTCGCCGGGAACGAACTCCTTGTTGCCCGGCAAGACGCGTTCGCGCCGCCCTCCGTGGGCGTCATGGCGAAAGCGCGGCTCGCCGATCCCGCGCGACGGGATCGAAATCTTTCCGCCGTCACCGATATCCGAGACGTTGCGGTCATTGATCGCCTTGTTGACCGCTTCCTTGATCTGGGCCCGCGCTCGCCTCAAGAACCGCTGGCGATTACCGAGACTCTTGTCTCTCGGGTTGAGGCGCCGGTCTATGAGATGCGGCATGTCGCCCGTCCACTTCGCCTCAGCCGGCTTTATTCACCCGCATGTACCATTCCACGAGCCGGCGAACCTGACGTTCGGTATAGCCACGCTCCACCATACGGTTGACAAACTCGCTATGCTGCTGGTCGGTCTTGCTGTCCTTCTTGGTGCCGAAGCTGATGATCGGCAGTAATTCCTCGACCTGGCTGAACATCCGCTTTTCGATGACCTCGCGGATTTTCTCGTAGCTGGTCCAGGAAGGATTCTTGCCCTGATTGGCGGCCCGCGCGCGGAGCGAGAATTTCACCACCTCGTTGCGGAAATCCTTTGGATTGGCGATACCAGCCGGCTTTTCGATCTTGGACAGCTCGGCATCGAGGATTTCGCGGTCGAAGACCTGACCGGTATCGGGATCCTTGTAGTCCTGCTCTTCGATCCAGGCATCGGCGTAGGCAATGTAGCGGTCGAAGAGGTTCTGGCCATACTCGGTATAGGACTCCAAATAGGCCGTTTGGATTTCGTGACCGATGACCTCTGCATAGCGCGGCGCCAACTCCGACTTGATGAACTCGATATAGCGGTCCTCGGTCTCCTTGGGGAACTGCTCGCGTTTGAGAGCGTGCTCGAGGACGTACATCATGTGTACCGGATCGGCGGCTACCTCCTCGGTGTCGTAATTGAAGGTCTCAGAGAGCACCTTGAAGGCAAAGCGCGTGCTGATCCCGGTCATGCCTTCGTCCACGCCCGCGGTGTCGCGGTACTCTTGGACCGTCTTGGCCTTTGGATCGGTGTCCTTCAGGTTCTCGCCGTCATAAATCCGCAGCTTGGAATGAAGCGAGGAGTTCTCGTGCTCGTGCAGCCGCGAGAGGACGCAAAAGCGGCTAAGGATCTCCAACACCTCCGGAGCCGCCGGGGCATCGCCGAGCTCACTGTTGTCCATAAGCTTGCTGTAAATCCGGGCCTCCTCGGTCGCCCTCAGGCAATAGGGCACCTTGACCACGCAGATACGATCCAGGAAGGCCTCGTTGTTCTTGTTGTTTCTGAACTGCTCCCACTCGGCCTCGTTGGAGTGAGCCAGCACGATTCCCTGATAGGGGAAGCCGCCCAAATTCTCGGTGCCCAGGTAGTTACCTTCCTGGGTCGCCGTCAGCAGCGGATGGAGCACCTTGATCGGGGCCTTGAACATCTCCACGAACTCGAGCAGCCCCTGCGTGGTACGGTTCAACCCGCCGGAGAAGCTATAAGCATCGGGGTCGTTCTGGCTGAAGTGCTCCAGCTTGCGGATATCGATCTTGCCGACCAGGGCGGAGATGTCCTGATTGTTCTCGTCGCCGGGCTCGGTCTTGGCGATCGCGATC
>JBFELD010000125.1:0-7093 GCA_041552375.1 Kiloniellaceae bacterium
GCTCCTACGTCCTGCAGCCCTATCAGATGGTCAAGGACCTGCGCACCCAGGTCGAGAAGGGCAACGCCCAAGGCGTGCTCGACGGTGACATCGACGGCTTTCTGGAGGCGGCGCTGGCCGCGCGCATCGAAGGCGGCCTCTCGGCCGGCGAGGCGGCAGATAGCGAGGCTTAGACCCCCTCACACCTGGTCGTGGCGGAAGCAATCGACCGTGTGGTCGTTGACCATGCCGACGGCCTGCATGAAGGCATAGCAGATGGTCGGCCCGACGAAGGAAAAGCCGCGCGCCCGCAGCGCCTTGGACATGGCCTGAGACTCGGGCGTTTCGGCCGGGATCTCAGCCCCGCTGCGCCAGGTGTTGACGATGGGGTCGCCGCCGACGAAGGACCAGAGAAAGGGCGAAAAGCCCCCCTCGTTCTCCATGATCTCGAGCCAGCCGCGGGCGTTCTTCACCGTCGCCTCGATCTTCGCCCGGTTGCGCACGATGCCGGTATCGGCCATCAGCGCTTCGACCTTTTCGGGACCGTAGCCGACGATCACCTCGGGCTGGAAGCCGGCGAAGGCGGCGATGAAGTTCTCGCGCTTGCGCAGGATGGTGATCCAGGCGAGCCCGGCCTGGAAGCCGTCGAGGATCAGCTTTTCGAACAGCGCCCGGTCGTCGCGGATCGGCACCCCCCACTCGGTATCATGGTAGTGCACATAGAGCGGGTCGTCGCTGGGCCAGCTACAGCGGGTCTTGCCGTCGGAATGTGCGTTCATGATATGTCCTTATTCGATCATGGTACGTTCTCAAAATCGGAAGCTCTGTCATAGAAGGCCGCGCGGCCTCGGTCAACCGGCTTGAGGCCTCGATTTTCGGGTGGCGAGGAAGATACCGCTCAGCACGAGGACCGCACCGGTCAGGTGATAGCCGCTGAGCGCCTCGCCCAGCAGCAGATACGCGAGCAGCCCGTTGTAGACCGGGACCAGGTACATCAGCAGCGAGGTCGGCCCGGCGCCGAGGTGGCGCTGAATATAGGCATAGGCCTGGTAGGCGCCGAATGAGGCGACCACCGCCAACAACAGCATCACGCCCAGCGTGCGCCCATCAAGCACCGGCCAGCCGGTCGTGAGACCTTCCAGGATTTGAAAAGGCAGCAGGACCACGACCCCGCCCAACGTGATCGCGGCGAAGCGCGCCATGAGGTGCAAGCGGCTGGGCCAGTGTTTCAGCAAGATCGAATAGACCGCCCAGCCAAAGGTCGCGAAGACGATCCAGATATCGCCGGCGGTGAAGTCGAGCCGCAGCAACACCCCGAAGTCGCCGCGGCAGATGATCGCCGTCACCCCGATCAGGCTGAGCGCGATGCCGATCACCTTGGCGGCGTTCAGCTTCTCGCCCAAAAAGCGCCAGGCGATGGCGGTTATCATGATCGGCGAAGCGGCGTAGATGAGGCCGATGTTGGTGGCGGTCGTGGTGTCGGCGCCGATGTAGACGAAGACGCCGCAGACCCCCATGCCCAAGGCTCCCAGGACCAGAAACCGCCACCATTCGGCGATGATCGCCTGCCGCTCGCGCCACAGCGTCGGCCCCACGACGGCGAGCAGGATCACCAGCGTCAGCCCCCAGCGTCCGAAGGCCAACGCCACCGGCGGCACGTGGTCGGCCATCGCCCGGGCGGTCAGCATGTTGGTGGCGAACATGGCCGGTGCGATGAACAGCAAAGCAAATGCGGCGCGCCGTTCCCAAACCTCCCGCGAGGGCAGGGGCTCTTCGGGAGCGTCAAGAACAGGATCACTGGGAGGCATGGCGGACAAAACTCAGGGGAGGGAGGCGTAAAAGGCGCTGGGCAAACCCGCAGCCTGGCGTGCTTCTTCGTTGAAAGGCGGTTTCAAGGTACCACGGAAATGCTTGCGCACCAGCCCTTGCCAAGCCGTTCGCGGTTCCAAGCCGCGTCTTCCAGCCAGGTGGTCGAACCAGCGCTTGCCCGCCGCGACATGGCCGATCTCCTCTTGGTAGATAACCTCGAGGATGCTGGCACTCGCCGCATCACCGGCCCGTTTCAGCTTGTCGATCATGGCCGGCGTGACGTCGAGCCCGCGGGCCTCCAGCACCAGCGGTACCACGGCGAGGCGCGCTAGAAGGTCGCCGGACGTCTCCATCGCCGCTTCCCACAGACCATCGTGGGCGGGCAGGTCTCCGTAGGCGGCGCCGAGTTCGGCCAGGCGCCCGACGAGCATCAGGAAATGCCGGCCCTCCTCCTCCACAACCCTGACCCAGTCGTCGTAGAAGCCGCGCGGCATGTCCTCTTCGGGGAAGCGGGCCAGGATATCGGCGGCCAGATCGATGGCGTTCAGCTCGATGTGGGCCAGCGCGTGGAGCAGGGCAATGCGACCCTCGGGCGCAGGGCCGATGCGCCGGCGCGGGACGTCACGGGGTGGCAGCAACACCGGGCGTTCAGGCCGTGCCGGACGGGTGGGCAGCCGGACCACACCGCCAGGCGCGAGTTGGCCGGTCCGCCAAGCAGCCGCCATGGCGGTGGCCTGGTGCGCCTTCTCGGCGGCTTGCGGTGTCGTCAACACGGTCATTGCCGCGCTGGAGAGATCTGGTGCCAGGTTCATGGAACGCTCCGGACCGGCGTTTGGACGATTGCGCGCGTCCAGGGAATATCGCACCCTCTGGACCCGGACAAGGGCCAGCCGGGTGAGCATTTGCGGGGTGGTTGTCATGGAAAAGATTTCGGCGCACGACCTCAAGCGACGTTTTCGCGGCGAGGACGAGCTGGCGCTGCTCGACTTGCGCGAAGAGGGGCCCTTCTCGCAGGCCCATCTCTTTCACGCCCGCTCGATGCCGCTCAGCCGCCTGGAGCTGCGCGTGGCCGATGCGCTGCCTCGGCGCGGCGTCCCGATCGTGGTGATGGACGGTGAGGGCGACGGCTTGGCAACGCGGGGTGCGGAGCGGTTGGCGGCCCTCGGCTATGCGAACCTGGCTGTTCTGGACGGCGGCCTCGCGGCCTGGCGGGCGGCGGGTTATGAGGTCTTCTCGGGCATCAATGTGCCGAGCAAGGCCTTTGGCGAGATCGTCGAGCAGACCTGCGGTACGCCGCACATCGCCGCGAGCGACCTGAAGGCGCTGATCGATGAAGGTCGTGCGCCGGTGATCCTCGACTCCCGCCCCTTCGAGGAATTCCACACCATGTCCATCCCCGGTGGCATCGACACGCCCGGAGCGGAGTTGGTCTACCGGGTCCACGATCTGGTTCCCGACCAAGAGACCACGGTGGTGGTCAACTGTGCCGGGCGCACGCGCTCTATCATCGGCGCCCAGTCGTTGATCAACGCCGGGCTGGCCAACCCGGTGATGGCGCTGGAGAACGGCACCATGGGTTGGCAGTTGGCTGGCTTGACGCTCGATCACGGTGCCGAACATAGAGCGCCGGCGCCCAGCGGCGCGGGATTGGAGAAAGCGAAGGCGGCGGCCGCGCGTGTCGCCGCGCGTTTCGGCGTGCGGCGGATCTCGATGGATGAGCTGGCGGTTTGGCGGGCGGAAGCGCAAGAGCGCACGCTCTATATATTGGATGTCCGCTCGCGGGAGGAGTTCGCGGCCGGGCACCTGCCGGGCTCGCGCTCGGCGCCGGGGGGCCAACTGGTGCAGGCGAGTGACGAATATCTGGGCGTGCTGGGGGCGCGGGTGGTGCTGATCGACGACACCGGCGTGCGTGCCACCATGACCGCCTCGTGGCTCCTGCAGTTGGGTTGGAAAGAGGTCGCCGTCCTCGAGGGTGGCCTTGAGAGCCGGCTAGAGCAGGGTGCGGTGCGCGCGGAGGTGCTTGGAGTGCCGCCACGCCGCGAGGCACCGGTCACGGCCTTGGAGCTGAAGGCAATCCTCGATTCGGGCGAACCCGCCGCGGTGCTGGACCTGGCGAGCTCGCGCGCCTACCGCCGCGGCCACATCCCCGGTGCCGCCTGGGGGTTGCGCGGCGCGTTCGAGGCTCTGCCGCTCGCTCTCCTGCGGGCCGGCCTGGTGATTATCACGGCCGACGAGCCGGAACTGGCGGAGCTTGCGCTGCCGGAAGTGGAGGCCGAGCTGCCGGAGGCGATGGTGCGGGTTTTGGAGGGCGGCAATGCCGCATGGCGCGCCGCTGGCTTGCCGATGGAGGTGGGAGAGACCTGGATGACGGCCAAGCCAGAGGACGTCTGGTACAAGCCTTACGAGGACGATGCCGCGGCCCGCCAGGCCATGCAGGACTATCTGACCTGGGAGGTCGCGCTGGTCGAGCAGGTCGCCCGCGACGGCGATGCCGGCTTCCGTCTGGGCGAGCGCGCGACCTCCAAGCCTTAGCCCGGCTTGCCGATCGTCGGCGTTTGCGTGGAATCGATACCCAACTCGCGTAATAGGCTGCGGCCTTGCCGAAGATTGTGCCGGCGCACGATCATCTGCGCGTTGAACAGTTCCCACAGCTCCAAAAGGCTGACAGTTACGATCATCACGATACCAACCGGCACGCCCCAATCGATCGAAAAAATCAGAAGGAGAGCGCAGACGAGGGTGGCCAGGTCGATGATCCCGCGCAGCCATTTGCCCAGGTAGAAATGATGCAACCCGGCGATCAGGGCCCAATTCAGGGCCGCATAGGTGTCCGGGTCCCGGGTGTGCCGCCGGATCTCCTTGTAATAGGCCTGCTTGCTCTCCCGCGGCAGACCGTGGATCAGGTCGCGCAGGCGCTCTTCGGCCTCCTCCATATGCCCGCTATCGGACATCGAGGGACCCGGGTACCGGATCAACGAGGCGTCCGACGAGATCGCGATCCGTGCAGCGCCGCAGGCGCGCAACGCCGAGCCGCAAGCCCCGCCAAGCGCCATGACGTTCGACCGCCTCAGCCATGTAGGCCGAGCAAGAAGGCTGGAAGTTACACTCGACCAGCAAAGCCCGGGAGCCCAGGTGCCGTTGGTACCGCCGGATCAGGCGAATGAGAAGGCGGGCCGGTGGGCTCATCGGCCCAACGTGATGAGCACCGCCTCGCGGGTCCAGAACAGCAGGAAGCGCTTCTGTTCGATCACCATGAAAACCACCTGCCATCCATCGACGGCCTCCTCGTTGAGGGTATCCTCCAGCTTGGCGATGGGAAGACCCGAGGCGCCCAACAGAACCGTCCCGCAGCCGCCTTCCATGACGTGGATCACCTTGTACTGGCTGTAGGCCATCAAGAACTCTTTCGTCATTTGTATAAACGTTAAGATTAATTATTTCCTATCACTCCGACCCGGTGCCTGTCCAGTTTCCAGGCCCCGCGGGTGCCCTCGCGTCGTGCCGCGAGAAGGCCGAGCACGGAATTGGTTCCATTCCGGACCGAACGTCTCTAAGTATCGGTTCCGGGGTCCGCCCGTGTGGCTCGATAGACTCGGCGGCCCGGTGATGGGGTAAGGGAGGCGACGCGAGGTGCGCCAGCGGTTCCTGGTGGTCAAAAATCCCGCCGCGGGGAGCGCGCATGATGCCAGGATCGCGCAGACCTTGTCTTTGCTGCGCGCCGAGGGACGAGAGCTGCGCGAACTGGAGACCACGCCCGATGGCGGCGCCCGACAGGTGTTGGAGACTGAGGACCTGACGCCCTGGGATGCGGTGGTCGTCATCGGGGGCGACGGAACGGTGACGGAAGCGGCCGAGGTGCTCGCCGGCGCCGGGCCTCCCTTGGCCCTGATCCCGGCGGGAACGGCGAACGTCCTGGCTTTCGAGCTGGGCTTGCCAAGACGGCCGGAGGACCTGGCGGCGGTCATCCACTCGGCTCCGAGCGAGAGGATCTCATTGGGGCGATATGACGCGGGGCGATCCTCCGGCCACTTCGTTCTGATGGCCGGGGCAGGCTTCGATGCGCGTGTGGTGGCCGGCGTCGACCCGCGATTGAAACGCGCGATCGGCAAGGGTGCCTATCTCTGGAGCTCGGTTCGTCAGACCTTCCGCGGGCAGGCTCCGCCTGTTCGGCTTCGCATCGACGGCACCGAAATCGAGACCGCCTGGGCCATCGTTTCCAATGTCTCGCGCTATGCCGGTGACTACCTCGTCGCGCCCAACGCCAGCTTGTGGGGTGAGGCGTTCCAGGTCTGCCTCTACGGCCGCTCGGGTCCGGGGGCGATGATAAGTTTCGGCATGGCGATGAGACGTGGAAATCTAAGCGATCTGCGCGGATACCGCGTGATCGAAGGCCGGCGCGTGGAAATCCTGATGCCGCGGGGTGATCCGCTGCAGGTTGATGGAGATCCGGCAGGGTGCCTGCCGGCCACTCTGGAGCGGGTGCCTGGCGCGTTGGAGCTCATCGCACCGCCGCGCCCTGCCTAGCCCGCAAAAACCGGATGAAGCACTAACCTCGGGCTGGCTTTTCGATGATGTCCGCGTAGGTCGCCTCGACCTCGCAAGCCGTCTCGATAAGGCGCGTTCTCAGTGTGGCGAAGTCCTCCAGCCCGGCGCCGCGCGCCAAGGCCGCTTGTAGGCTTTGGGGAAGCTGGTCGGCATCGAAGGCGGGACCCACGGTCAGGCGGAGCATACCCTGGACCTGGCGCATGAAGCGTGTCGCACGCACCAGCATTTCGGCTGTCTTGGGTGCCAAGAGGCTCGCCGTGGCCAGGTTCTCGAAGGCCGTTTCGGTACTGCCGGAAAGGATCTCGGGATGACGGTTGGCATGATGAAGCTGGAGATACTGGGCGATGAACTCGAGGTCGATCAGGCCGCCGCGCAAGTACTTCACGCTCCAGATCGATTTCGCCGGCTTTTCCTTTTCGATGCGCGCGCGCATGTCGGCGACGTCGGAGAGCAAGGCCTGGGGATCGCGCTCGGCGGTGAGGATGGCGCGCAGGCCGTCGTCGATCTTGGCCGAGAGCGCCGGTGAGGCCCAGACCAGCCGCGCCCGCGTCAGGGCCATATGTTCCCAAGTCCAAGCCTGGGCATCGTAGTAGGCAAGGAACCCGGCCACGGTGGTGGCTATGGGTCCGGCCTTGCCCGACGGGCGCAGGCGCATATCGACCTCGTAGAGAACGCCCTCGGGCGTGGGCGCGGTGAGGGCGTTGATGAAGCGCTGCGCCAGCTTGGCGAAATACTGACCGGCCTCCAGCGGCCGGTCGCC
>JBFELD010000126.1:0-7066 GCA_041552375.1 Kiloniellaceae bacterium
ACCGTGGTTACGCCCGTCTGGCCGGACAAGGGCATGACCGCTCGCGCCGCCTACGCGCGGGCTTGCGAGCGCTTGTCCGATACGGTGCAGGACTTCGAGCGCGCGCTTGCCGAGCCGCGCGCGACGGTCGAGCATGGCACCTGCCTGCCGGAGACGACCTCGAACATGCGCCCGGAGGCCTACAAGGAGATGGTGGCCAAAGCCAAAGACTACATTCTGGCCGGCGACATCTTCCAGGTGGTCCTCTCGCAGCGCTTTGCCGTCCCTTTCACCCTCCCGCCGTTTTCACTTTACCGGGCCTTGCGGCGTCTAAACCCCTCGCCGTTCCTGGTCTACTTGGACCTGGGCGGCTACGCCGTGGTGGCATCAAGCCCGGAAATCCTCGTGCGCCTGCGCGACGGCACGGTAACCATCCGACCCATCGCCGGTACCCGCCGGCGCGGCGCGACGCCCGAGGAGGACCGCGCGCTGGCCGATGACCTGCTGAACGATCCCAAGGAGTTGGCCGAGCACCTGATGCTCCTCGACCTCGGGCGCAACGACGTTGGCCGGGTATCGGAAGTCGGCAGCGTCAAGGTGACCGAGCGCATGATGGTCGAGTTCTATAGCCACGTCATGCACATCGTCTCGAACGTCGAGGGTCGTCTGCGTGACGGCCTGCAATCCATGGACGCTTTGATCGCGGGCTTTCCGGCCGGCACCGTCTCAGGCGCCCCGAAGGTGCGGGCCATGGAGATCATCGACGAGCTGGAGCCGGACCAGCGCGGCATCTATGCCGGTGCCATCGGCTACTTCGGCGCCAATGGCTCGATGGATACCTGCATCGCGCTGCGGACTGCGGTGGTCACCGAAGGCACCATGTATGTCCAGGCCGGCGCGGGCATCGTCGCCGACAGCGATCCCGAGTCCGAGCACCAGGAGTGCCGCAACAAGGCCCGCGCCCTCATCCGCGCCGCCGAAGAGGCCATCGACTTCGCCTTGAGCCGGGGCAATTAAGCCAGCATCCTCAGCGTCTCTCGGCCAGGGCACGCGCGTCGCCCGTCTCCAGTCGGCGCCGTAGGATCTCGGTCACCGGCACCAGGATCACGCCACGCGCCGCCAGCCCCTTTCGCCAGGCCTTGATGGCCGAAAGGGTCGTGTCATGTGGGTGGCCAATGCCGATGGCGTGACCTCGACTGAGTGCGATGCTCTCAAGGCGCGCGAGCTGCTCCAGCGCCGCCTCGCGATCCGGCTCACCATGATCGAGGAAGACGTCACGTGCCAGGAACGGCACCCCGGCTTCGGCCGCGCTCGCTGTGCCGACGTCCGAGGCTGTGGTCCGCGAATCGAGATAGAAGAGGCCCTTTTCCCGCAAAACGTCCATCACGCTCGCCATGGCCTCGGGCTCGGCGGTGAAGCGGCTGCCCATGTGATTGTTGACCCCAACGATGCCAGGAACACGGGCCAGACCCCACTCGAGAAACAGCCTGATTTCCCAGGGCGCATGCGAGACCATCAGGGCCTTCGGGCCAGGGTTGATATCGTTGGCAACGGGCTCCATCGGGAAATGAAGCATCAGCTCGTGGCCACGCCGGCGCGCCCGCTCGAGGAGCGGCGACAACCGATCGGCATAGCTCATGAAGGCCAGCGTCAGCGGCGCCTCGAGCTCGATCGCCGCTCGCGTGCCAGACCGATTGAGCCCGAGGTCGTCGAGTATGACGGCAACCACCGCCAAGCCATCGACGGCCGGCGCGCGTGCCGCATTCTGCTGCCATGCAGGTGGGGCCGAGGTCACGATGACCTCTTGCTTCTCGTCGCGGTTCGTCTCGGCGGATGGCACCTCTGCCTCAGGCCGGGAGGCTTCGGAGGTCGCCTCGCCGGTTGGAACCGGGTTGGGCGCCTCCCCCTCGGCGGAGGTCTCCGCCGCAGGTCGGCTGGTCACCCACGGCGGGGTGGCGTTGGCTCCAGTCTCCCCCACCGGCGACAGTGCCTCGCGTCCGGAAACCGGCGCGCGCGCCGGAATTTGGTTTTCCGGCGGAGCGGTAGAGATGACCTCTACCGATGACCCATGCGTGGCAACTGTGGCGCTCTCCGGGCGCTGCTCCAGCACCATGGGTGCCGATCGGTCCGTGCCGTAGACCTCCAGCCTCGTCGGCTCCGCAGCCGCAGCGCGCATTCCATGCGCAATGTTTCCGCTGATCTCGGCAGCCGAGCCCGGACTGCCCCCCGCATCCAGAATGAAAAGCAATCCCGGGAGAGCGAGGGTAAAAATCCAAGCCGTGACGAAAGCCAATCGCCAGCGGGAGCCCGCCGATCGTGAGGCCTCGCCGGCCGGTGGCGCCCCGCCGGCCGGTGGCGCACGGTCCGTCTGCGGCGAAAAATAGTCGTTGAACCAGATACCACTCATGCCGCGACTCGACCTCAGCCCCCGTTGCCTTTTCCGATAGCCGAAAGTGCCACCGGATGAAAGAGGTCTTTGGCCAAAGGCACGCCGGCGCAGTCTTCTTTGACGCCTTTCGTCAAGCTGATATAAGAAGACGGGCGCCGCTTGAGCGCAGCTTGGAAGAATCAAAATAAGCTATTGAAATGTTTATATTAATCGATAACTACGACAGCTTCACCTACAACCTCTACCACTATCTCGGCGAGTTGGGCGCGGAGATTGAGGTTCACCGCAACGACCAGATCGGCGTCGAGGAGGTGATGGCGCGCCATCCTCAAGGGATCGTTATCTCGCCCGGACCGGGCTATCCGGACAGTGCGGGCATTTGTTTGGAGCTGGTCGAGGCCGCCGTGGGGAAGCTGCCGATCCTCGGCGTTTGTCTTGGTCATCAAGCCATCGGACAGGCCTTCGGCGGTAAGGTGGTCCGTGCCGACCTTCCCATGCACGGCAAGACCAGTGCCGTGCGCCACGAAGGCAAAGGCGTCTTCCGCGACATCCCCTCACCGTTGGTCTCCACGCGTTATCACTCCCTGGTCATGGAACGCGAGAGCTTTCCCGACGCGCTGGAGATCACCGCTAAGACCGACGGCGGCGTGATCATGGGCTTGCAGCACAAGAGCGATCCGGTCTTCGGGGTCCAGTTTCACCCCGAGAGCATCGCTTCCGAGCATGGCCATGCGCTGCTGCACAATTTTCTCAAGACCGCCGGACATAACGAATAAGGGGCCGCGGACAAGGCGGCAGAGAGGAACCCATGAGCGGCAACGGCACGGATCTCAAAGCTCATATCGCGACGGTCGCCGACGGGCGCCCCCTCAGTGCCGCGGAGGCCGAGGCCGCCTTCGACGTCATCATGTCGGGTGAGGCGACGCCCTCCCAGATCGGCGGGCTGCTGATGGCGTTGCGCGTGCGCGGCGAAACCGTCGAGGAGATCACCGGTGCGGCCCGAGCCATGCGCGCCAAGATGCTGCCCATCGACGCGCCGGACGGCGCTATCGACCTCTGCGGCACCGGCGGCGACGGCACCGCCACCTACAACATCTCCACCGCCAGTCAGTTCGTCGTCGCGGCGCTGGGCGTGCCGGTGGCCAAACACGGCAACCGGGCCCTGTCTTCCAAGAGCGGCGCCGCCGATGTGCTCGCCGCGCTGGGCGTCAACCTCGATTGCGACATGGCCTTGGTCGAGAGGTCGCTTCGCGAGGCCGGTACCTGCTTCATGATGGCGCCGCGACACCACAGCGCCATGCGTCACGTCGGACCGACACGGGTCGAGCTCGGCACACGGACGATCTTCAACCTGCTGGGCCCGCTCTCCAACCCGGCACAGGTCCGCCGCCAACTCTTGGGCGTGTTCTCACCCGCCTGGGTCGAGCCCCTGGCCCATGTCCTGAAGGACCTGGGGCACGAGAAGGCCTGGGTGGTGCATGGCGCGGACGGCATGGACGAAATCTCGACAACCGGTGCCTCCCTGGTGGCCGAGTTGAAGGATGGTCAGGTGACGACCTTCGAGGTCACGCCGGAGGACGCGGGCTTGCCCCGCGCCAGCCTGGCCGACCTCAAAGGTGGCGATGGCGGGGAGAACGCCGCCGCTCTGCGCCGACTGCTGGAGGGTGAGGCCGGTCCCTACCGCGACATCGTGGTACTGACCAGCGCCGCCGCTCTGATGGTCGCGGACAAGGCGCAATCCCTCGAGCAAGGCGCCACCCTCGCCGCCGAGGCGATCGACAGCGGCGCGGCCAAAGCCAGGCTCGACACGCTGGTCGCCATCACCAACGAGGAGCCCGCCGCGTGAGTGACACGCTCGCCCGCATCTGCGCCGACAAGCGCGGCATCGTCGCGGCGCGCAAGGCCGAGACCTCGATCGATCGGCTCGAAGCCCGCGCCAAGGCGGCATCGGAACCGCGTGGCTTTCACCGCGCCCTCGCCGCAGCAAAGACGGCGGGCCGCTATGGCCTGATTTGCGAATTGAAGAAAGCATCTCCGAGCAAGGGCCTCATTCGTCCGGACTTCGATCCGGTCCACCTCGCCCAAGCCTATGCCAAGGGCGGCGCGACCTGTCTATCGGTCCTGACCGACGAGGCCTATTTCCAGGGCGCCGACGAATACTTGCAGGCGGCGCGTGGCGCCGTCGCCCTGCCCTGCCTGCGCAAGGATTTCATGCTCGACCCCTATCAGATCGTCGAGTCCCGGGCGATCGGCGCCGATTGCATCCTGCTGATCATGGCCGCGCTGAGCGACGACCAAGCCGCCGAGCTGGAGGCCACGGCGTTCGACTGGGGCATGGACGTGCTGATCGAGGTCCATGATCTCGAGGAACTGCACCGCGCGCTTGCGCTGACCTCGCCGCTGATCGGCATCAACAACCGCAATCTCAAGACCCTCGAGATCGATCTCGTGACCACGGAGCAATTGGCGCCCCACGTCGGTACTGATCGGCTCGTCGTGGCGGAGAGCGGATTGCACACGCCGGCGGATCTGGCGCGCATGGCGCGTGTCGGCGCGACGACCTTCCTGATCGGCGAATCGCTCATGCGCCAGGACGATCTAAGCGCCGCTACGGCGGCGCTGCTTGACGCGCCGACCCACCCGACGGTCTGCGACGGTAAAGTGGAGGCGAGACAACGGTGAGCGGCCTAACCCATATCGACCAGGACGGTAAGGCCGTCATGGTCGACGTTTCCGATAAAGTCGAGACCGAGCGCATCGCCGTTGCCAAGGGCCGCGTGCGCATGCAGCCGGAAACCTTGGCCCTGATCCGCGAGGGCGGTGTCAAGAAGGGCGACGTGCTCTCGGTCGCCCGGCTGGCCGGGATCATGGGAGCGAAGAAAACGCCGGAGCTGATCCCTTTGTGCCACCCCCTGGCTCTGACCTCGGTGGTGGTCGAGCTGATACCGGAGGACGACGGCGCGGGCCTGGAGATTACCGCCACCTGCAAGCTGAAAGGGCGCACGGGCGTGGAGATGGAAGCCTTGACCGCCGTCTCAATCGCGGCGCTGACCGTCTATGACATGTGCAAGGCGAAAGACCGCGCCATGCACATTACCGACATTCGCTTGGTCGAGAAATCAGGCGGTAAATCAGGTCATTACGAGGCACTTTGATGATATCGGTCGAAGAGGCGCGTGAGCGTATCCTGGCCGCGCTCCCCACCCTGCCGGCCGAGACGGTTTCCCTGGCCCAGGCGTTGGGTCGGGTATCGGCCCGCGAGATCGTCTCGCGGCTGACCCAGCCGCCGGCGGACGTCTCCGCGATGGATGGCTATGCCGTCATCGCCGCCGATATCGCCCATGTGCCGACGACCTTGACGGTGATCGGCGAGGCCCCGGCCGGGAGTGCCTTTGCCGAACGCGTAAGCTCCGGCCAGGCGGTGCGCATTTTCACCGGCGGTGCGTTGCCCACCGGCACCGATACCATCGTCATCCAGGAAAACGTCGAGCGCGACGGCGATCGCATCGTGGTCCGCGAGACCGTGCAAGCCGGCACTTACGTGCGACCAGCCGGCCTCGATTTCACGGCCGGCGAGACCGTCATCCCGGCAGGTGCCCTCTTGAACGTTCGCACCCTTGGATTGGCCGCGGCGACGAACACCCCCTGGCTGTCGGTAAGGCGCAAACCGCGCGTGGCCGTTCTTGCCACCGGCGACGAGCTGGTCATGCCGGGCGACCCGGTGAAGCCGAACCAGATCGTGTCCTCGAATGGCCTCGCGCTGGCCGCCTTCATCAGCGCTTTCGGCGGCGAGCCGGTCAATCTCGGGATCGCGCCCGATGACCCGGCGGCGCTCGAGGCTCTGATCGCCGCCGCCGCGGGCGCCGATCTCATCGTCACCAGTGGCGGCGCCTCGGTCGGCGACCATGATCTGGTCAGCAAGGTCTTGGGCGAAGGGCGAATGGAGGTCGCCTTCTGGAAGATCGCCATGCGGCCGGGCAAGCCTCTCATCTTCGGGCGCATCGACGGCACACCCTTGCTCGGCATGCCAGGCAATCCGGTTTCGGCCATCGTCTGCTCGCTGGTCTTCCTGCGCCCGGCCCTTCACCGCATGCTCGGCCTGACCGAGGATCCGGACCGTGCTCAGCAAGCGATCCTGGACGCGCCCTTGCCGAAGAACGACCGGCGGCAGGACTACCTGCGCGCGCGCCTAACCACGGGCGAAGACGGCGCGCTGCATGCGCGCCCCTTCGATCGTCAGGACTCCTCGATGCTGCGGACGCTTTCCCTCGCCGACTGTCTGATTGTGCGGCCCCCCTTCGCCGAGGCGGCCGAGACCGGAGCGGCGGTAGAGATCCTGCCGTTTTGGGGCGGTCTCATGCGGGTTTGACCGACCCGGCGTGTCGACTTGTATGAACGAATGAGAGATCCGAGTTCTTTGCTACAGACACTCCGACTTGATCTGTTGGGCGCGTATGTTTTGACGCCGCGAAGGTCCGGTGACGCGCGTGGTTTCTTCTCGGAGGTCTACAATGCTCCCGAGTTGCGCGCGGTGGGGATCGAGGATGTCTTCGTTCAGGACAACCATGCCTATTCCAAGGACAGTGGCGTGATCCGCGGTTTGCATTTTCAGATACCACCGCACGCCCAGGCCAAGCTGGTGCGCGTGACCGCAGGCGCTATCCTCGATGTGCTGGTCGACATCCGGCACGGCTCGCC
>JBFELD010000127.1:0-7060 GCA_041552375.1 Kiloniellaceae bacterium
GTCGGCGGTGGCGGACGTGAACACGCCCTCGTCTGGGCGATCGCCGCCTCGCCGCTGTGCGAGGAGATCTATGCCGCGCCCGGCAATGCCGGCATCGCCGGGGAGGCGACTTGCCTGCCCGTGAGCGCGGAGGATATCGAGGGTATTGTCGCGTTGGCCAAGGAAAAGGCCATCGACCTCGTCGTCGTCGGCCCCGAGGCGCCGTTGGTGGCTGGCCTGGTCGACCGCCTGACCCACGAGGGCGTCAAAGCCTTCGGTCCCAGCGCGGCGGCCGCCAAGCTGGAAGGCTCCAAGGGCTTCATGAAGGACGTCTGCGCCAAGTACGACATCCCCTCCGCCGCCTATCGCCGCTTCACAGGAAGGGACGAGGCCATCGCCTATGTCCGCGAGCAGGGCGCTCCTATCGTCGTCAAGGCCGATGGGCTCGCCGCCGGCAAGGGCGTCACCGTGGCCGAGACCTTGGATGAGGCCGAGGCGGCAATCGACGCCGCCATGACCGAAGGAGCGTTTGGCGAGGCCGGCGCCGCGCTGGTGATCGAGGAGGTTCTGCGCGGCGAGGAGGCTAGCTTTCTCGTTCTTGTCGACGGCACCTCCGCCTTGCCCCTTGCCTCCTCGCAAGACCACAAGCGCGCCTTCGATGGCGATGAAGGACCCAACACCGGCGGCATGGGCGCCTATTCTCCCGCCCCGGTGGTCACGCCCGAGATCGAGGCCAAGATCATGGACCGGGTCATCCGCCCCACGATCGCCGGCATGGCCGCCGAGGGCCGACCTTACAAGGGGCTGCTTTACGCCGGCCTGATGATCTCCGAGGACGGCGAGCCCTCGGTGATCGAGTTCAACGTGCGCTTCGGCGATCCCGAATGTCAGGCCGTGCTGATGCGCCTCAAGTCCGACCTGCTGCCGGCCTTGATCGCCACTGTCGACGGCCAGCTCGGCCACTTCGACCTGCGCTGGCACGACGAGGCGGCGCTGACGGTCGTCATGGCGGCCAGGGGCTATCCCGGACCCTACAAGAAGAACACCGAAATCAACGGTCTCGAGGGCTTCGCCGGCGACGAACAAGTGGTCAAAATCTTCCATGCCGGCACACTAGCCGGGGAAGATGGCGAGATCCTAGCCAACGGAGGGCGGGTCCTGGGCGTGACCGCTTTGGCATCGAGCATCGCACGGGCACAGCGAGAGGCCTATGCGGCGGTCGACGCCATCGACTGGCCGGAGGGTTTCTGCCGGCGCGATATCGGCTGGCGGGCGATCGCACGCGAGAAGGGCGAGAGGTAACGCGGCGCCCGTCTCAAGTTCCGGCCTTTTTCGCCGCTAGGATAGCAGCTTCCAGCTCATCCAAGGTCGCGTTCGTCTTGCGCGCGCCGCGGGCATGGATGAAATGCAAACGCGCCCGGCCCTCGGCGTCGAAGACGAAGGCGGTCGGAATGCGACGCACGTCCCCGAAGAGATCGCGTACCCGCTCGCCCTCGCCCAGGAGGTGAAATGACGGTGCGGCGCGCTCCAAGAAGCGCGCCATTCGAGCGGGGTCCGCTGCCCCACCGAAATTCTCATAGATGTTCACGGCGACGACTTCCAGCTCGTCGCCGTGACGCTCTTTGACCGATTTCAGATGCTCGAACTCGATCCGGCAGGGCGGACACCAAGAGGCGAAGAAGGTGACGACGGTGACACGCCCCTTCAACGTCTCCGCACTCAGGCCCGGTCCGCCCAACGACGGCAAGGCGGCCAAGGCCTCGCGGCGCTCGTGATCCAACACCACGGCCTCCTCCTCGGCCGAGGCGACCGAGATCAAGAGCGACGCCAGCAGCCCGGCGATCGACAGCGCACGGATCATTTGAAGATGCTCAGATCCAGATCGATCTTTTCACCCAACCAGAGTGGGCGGTCGCGGTGGTCGCCCAGATCGTCACCGGTGTTGGGATGAACGAAGACCACCAGCTCCCCGCGGTTGAGAGCCAGCCAGGGCACCAACTCCCCGAACAACGCCGGCTTGAAGGCGACCTGATAGCTCCAGCAGGGATGGGGGCCGACCAAGCGCTCGTGAAAGCGGCCCATCTCGACCTCGAAACGCGTTTCGATGGCTTGGCGAAGCCCGCGCGCCACCTCCGCCGTCTCGGCATCGAAATAGACATGGGCGTGCCAATCCTCGATGACCGCGATGTCCTGTCCGTTGGGCATTCTTAAAACCTCCCCTGTCCAGGGCTAAGATGGCGCCGAGACCCTGATTTTTCCACGCGCGCTGACGCAGTTGTGATGCTCCGAGACCAGATGGTTCAACGGCGCCCGGCAAAGAAATCCTTGAGCAGTGCCGAGGCTGCGCTTTCCGAGAGCCCCCCCACCACCTCGGGGCGATGATTGCAGGTCGGCTGAGTGAAGACCCTCGCTCCATGCTCGACCGCGCCGCCCTTGGGGTCATAAGCGCCGAAATAGAGCCGGCGCACACGCGCCAAAGCGATTGCTCCGGCACACATGGCGCAGGGCTCGAGCGTGACATAGAGATCCGCGTCGGCCAGGCGCTTCTCACCCAAGCGCCGCGCCGTGGCCTGCAAGACCAGCAGCTCGGCGTGAGCTGTGGGATCCTTCAGTTCCTCGACACGGTTGTGGTCCCGGGCCAGCACTTCACCGCTCAGCGTGTCGACCAAAACCGCGCCGACCGGCACTTCGCCAACGCGCACAGCCTTTCGCGCCTCCTCCAACGCCAGCGTCATGGGGTTAGTCTCGGTCACCGGCAAACCCTCGATCCCTCCCAACCGACTTCGGCGAGCGTGGCGAGCGCCGGCCCGCCGGTCAAGGCATCATGCGTTGCGCCCGATAGGTTACGGCACTAGCCTCGCCGAAGGAGAGAATAGAGGAAGCCCGCCCCGACATGACGGCCCCAAAGCAAGAACGCATCGCCAAGGTGATCGCCCGCTCAGGGCTCTGCTCGCGCCGGGACGCGGAACGGCTGATCGCCGAGGGGAGGGTACAGTTGGAAGGACGCGTCCTCGACAGCCCGGCGGTCGTCGTCGCGCCTGGGGCCCGGATCCGGGTGGACGGCAAGGCCTTGCCGCGGGCCGAGGCGACCCGTCTCTTCTGCTACCACAAGCCGCGCGGTCGGGTGACCAGCACCAAGGACCCCGACGGCCGGCCAACGATCTACGATGACCTGCCGGCCGGTCTGCCACGCCTACAGCCGGTCGGGCGCCTCGATATCGCCTCCGAGGGCCTCTTGCTCTTGACCAACGACGGCGAGCTGAAGCGCTTTCTCGAGTTGCCCGCCAATGCCTTGGCGCGCGGCTATCGGGTCCGTGTCTTCGGGCAGGTCAGCGAAGAGCGGCTCGCCAGGTTGGCCGAGGGCACGACCATCGAGGGAGTGAGGTACGGTCCCATCGAGGCGATGCTCGAGCGCGGGAGCGGCTCCAATGCCTGGCTTCTGATGTCCTTGCGCGAAGGCAAGAACCGTGAGATCCGAAAGGTCTGCGAGCATCTCGGATTGCGGGTGAATCGGCTTCAGCGCCTCTCCTACGGCCCTTTTGAGCTGGGCGCCCTGGCCCCGGGCGCGATTTGGGAGGTACCAGCCGAACTTTTGGCCAAACGATTGGATCACAAGACCGCTCGGCGGTCCCGAAGCGGCTTCGCCAAGGCCAAGGCCCGCTCGCCAAAGCCCAAACAGGCTCGCGCCAAGAAGAGCGGTGGCCATGCGCATCGTCGGCGGACGCCATAGGGGCAAGCGCCTGACCGCACCGGCGGGTGAGGCGCTGCGCCCAACCTCGGAGCGAGCCCGCGAGGCCCTGTTCGACATCCTCGCCGGCGGGCGCCTTGGGGCCGGCGATAGAACCCGTGGTGCCCGTGTGCTGGACGCCTTCGCCGGGACCGGCGCGCTCGGACTGGAGGCGCTCTCGCGCGGCGCCGAAAGCGTCGTCTTCATGGAACGCTCGGGCGAGGCGCTCGCGGCCCTGCGGGCGAACCTGCGGGCGCTGCATGAGGAAGAGCGCTCTCAAGTGCTGCGCAGCGACGTGCTGGCTCCCCCGCTCGCCCGGGAGCCTGCCAATCTCGTCTTCCTCGACCCGCCCTATGGCGAAGGCTTGGGCGAGGAAGCGATCACGGCTCTGGACGCCACCGGATGGATCGACGAGGCGGCGCTGATCATCGTCGAGCTGGGCGCGCGGGAGACCTTCACACCACCCCCGGGATTCCGTCTGATCGATGAGCGGCGGTATGGAGCGGCGCGTCTATGCTTCCTCACCCGGTAAGGGCTCTTCGGATCGCCGTGCCAGCGCCGGCTCGCCGCGCAGCCGGGCCGCCAGCAGCAACGAGATCGCCACCACCGCCGCCATGAGCACCCCTCCGGCAGCATAGGGCGATGACGGCCCCTTCAGCTCGAATAGCCATCCCGCGCTGGGCGGGCCCACGACCCGGGCGATGCTGCTGGTCGACTGGGCGATGCCGAGTGCGCCGCCGGTGGTTTCGGCGCTCGACAACCGGGTGATCAGGGACTGCAACACCGGATTGCCGAAGCCGAAGCCGGCGGCCAGAGCGGCCACACCCGGCAGCAGCAGGCCCAGACCTTCGGCGCTGGCGATGGCGACCATACCCAACAGCAGCAAGACCGCCGCCAGGATCAAGAGCCGCGCCTCGCCAAGCCGTCGCGTCAGCGGACCAACCAGGCCTCCTTGACAGATTACCGCCACCACACCCGCCAGGACGAAGAGATAGCCGACCTCCTGCGGGCCCCAGCCGAGCTTCGCTTCGGACCACAAGGGCAAGGTCGCCTCCATCGCGGCGAACCCGGCGGAGATCAGGAAGATCGTCATGATGATGGTCCCCACGTGCGGGAACCGGAACGAAGAGGCGTGGAACAAGGCGGTGAAGCGGTCGCCCGCATGAACGCTTTGCTCCCGGCGCTTGAGGCTCTCGGGGAGGAATATCGCACCCAACACCAAGGCCGCGACCGACAGCGAGGCGGAGATCAAGGGAATTGTCCGGAATGCCTCGGCATCGGGCTGCGGTCCGGCAAGCGTGGCGCCGATGCCTGGGCCGATGGTAAAGGCAAGACCGAAGGCCGCACCCAAGATCCCCAAGGATTTGGCGCGCTTTTCCTCAGACGTGATGTCGGCCACATAGGCGGGCGCCGCGGCGATATCGCCACTCAACAACCCGGCCAGGCCGCGCGCCAGAAACAGCATCCAGAGATGGTCGGCAAAAGCCATGATGGTAAAGGCGGCACCCGTGCCCGCGAAGGCGACGAGTAGAACCGGCTTTCGGCCGATCCGGTCGCTCACCCGTCCCCAGAACGGCGCGGCCAGCAGTAGGGCAGCGGAGTAGGTCGCGACCAGATAGGTGACCTCCTTCGGCCCGGCATCCAACCGCAGGGCCATGAAAGGCAGCAGCGGCACGATGATGCCGAAGCCAAGCAGATCGATGAAAATCAAACCAAAAAGGAGGCGCATAAAACTCCGCTCGCTCTCGGCCTGGATTCCACGCTATCGCCGGCCGAAGAGTTTTTCGATATCGCTCAGCTTCAGCTCGACGTAGGTCGGGCGCCCATGATTGCACTGACCGGAGTGCGGTGTCTCCTCCATCTGCCGCAGCAGGGCGTTCATCTCCTCAACGTTGAGTTCGCGCCCGGCCCTTACCGAGCCGTGGCACGCCATGGTCCCGCAGACCTGCTCCAGACGCTCTTTCAACGAGAAGGTCTCGCCCAACTCGGAAAGCTCGTCGGCAAGATCTCGCAGCAGCCCCTGAACGTCGGTATCACCCAGCAGAGCCGGCACCTCGCGGACGACCAAGGCCCCGGGTCCGAAGGGCTCGACCGCCAGACCGAGCTCGGCCAGCTCCTCGGCGCGACCGGCGAGACGCTCGGCCGCGTCCTCTTCCAGCTCCACCACCTCGGGCAGCAACAGCATCTGCCGCGCCACGCCCTGGTCGGCCAGCGCCGACTTCATCGCCTCATAGACCAGACGCTCATGCGCCGCATGCTGGTCGACGATGACCAAGCCGTCCGCGGTCTGGGCGACGACGTAGGTTCGGTGCAGCTGCGCCCGGGCGGCCCCCAGGGGATAGCGCGCAAGGTCTGGCGTCGTACGCTCGTCCTCCGGGTCGGGGCTCTGCATGGGTGCCACGCGGGCAACCGGTGCGGCGCCCAATCCGGGCAGAGGCGCGTGATAGCTGGCGGCGGTCTCCGCCAGAGCGCTGGACAGGTGCGAGCCATGCCAAGACCCGCCACCGCGTGCCGGAATGCGGCCCACACCCACCGACACCTCGGGCCGCAGCGCACCGAGCGCGGCACCCGCCACGGTGGTCGAGGCGCGGTGCCCCGCCTCGGCCAGCGCATGACGGCACGCGCCGACGATCAGGCCGCGAACCAGCCCGGGGTCGCGAAAACGCACTTCGGCCTTGGCGGGGTGCACGTTGACATCGACCTCACTCGCCGGCACCTGCAAGAACAGCGCCACCACCGGATGCCGGTCGCGGGCAAGGAAGTCTTGATAAGCACCTCGAACCGCGCCGAACAGCAGCTTGTCGTGAACCGGGCGCCCGTTGACGAAGAGGAACTGTTGGCGGGCGTTCGCCCGGTTGTAGGTCGCAAGGCCGATATAGCCGGTAAGCCGCAAGCCCTCGCGCTCGGCCTCGATCTTCAGGGCATTGGCCTGAAACTCACGCCCCATGACGGCGCCGAGGCGCTTCAAGCGCGCCTCGAAGAGATCGCCCGAGGCAGGCGGCACGGCGAGCACCTGACGCTGGTCGTCGCGCAAGCTGAATCCAACCCCAGGATAGGACATGGCCAAGCGTTCGATGGCACTGCGGGCGTAAGATAGCTCCGTGCGCGCGGTCTTCAGGAACTTCAGCCGGGCCGGTGTGGCGAAGAAAAGGTCGCGGACCTCGACCCGCGTGCCCGGCGCCAAAGCCGCCGGCTTGGGCTCGCCGAGGCGGCCGCCCTCGACCGTCACGCTCATCGCCTCGGGCGCGTCGGCCGGGCGACTGGTCACCGTGAGCCTGGCCACGGCACCGATAGAAGGCAGCGCCTCACCCCGAAATCCGAGCGTCTCGATATTGACCAAATCGTCGCTGGAGA
>JBFELD010000128.1:0-7012 GCA_041552375.1 Kiloniellaceae bacterium
CGCGTGGTCGCGATCGGCAGTAAGCCTCGGCGCTCGACCGTCGGCACGAGGGCATGCCAGACGCCCATGCCCGCCAGCATCAAGACGATGCAGATGAAGAACACGGCTGTCGGCAGGGTCCAGGCCATCCATTCAAGTGCCATTGCCGAGCCCCCTCACACCCGGCCCAGGGCAAAGCCCTTGGCCATGTAGTTGCGCACGAACCAAATCACCAAGGCGCCCGGCACGATGGTGAGCATGCCGGCCGCGGCGAGCAGCCCCCAATCGAGACCGGTGGCGCTCACTGTCCGGGTCATCACCGCGGCGATCGGCTTGGCGTCGGTCGTCGTCAGTGTACGCGCCAGCAACAGCTCGACCCAGGAGAACATGAAACAGAAAAAAGCCGTCACTCCCACGCCGGAGCGGATCAGCGGTATGAAGACCGTAAGGAAGAAGCGCGGGAAGGAGTAGCCGTCCATGTAGGCCGTCTCGTCGATCTCGCGCGGTACGCCGGACATGAAGCCCTCGAGGATCCACACCGCCAAGGGAACGTTGAACAGGCAATGAGAGAGCGCCACCGCGATATGCGTGTCGATCAGGCCGAAGGTCGAATAGAGCTGAAAGAATGGCAGCAGAAAAACGGCCGGCGGTGCCATGCGGTTGGTCAGCAGCCAGAAGAACATGTGCTTGTCGCCGACGAAGCGATAGCGCGAGAAGGCATAGGCCGCCGGCAGCGCCACGAGAAGCGAGATCCCCGTGTTGATCGACACGTAGAGGATCGAGTTGATGTAGCCCGAATACCAGGCCGGGTCGGTGAAGATCACGACATAATTCTGTAGCGTCGGGTTCCTGGGAAAGAGCGCGAAGTCGGCCAGGATGTCGGCATTGGTCCTGAGCGACATGTTCAGCATCCAATAGATCGGCAGCAGCAACACGCCGAAATAGAGGATGAGACCGATCGTTTTCCGCGACAGGCGCATGGCTAGTTCCCCCGCCCGACGTTCTGAAGCGCCTGATAGAACAGCCAACTGAACAGCAGCACGATCAGGAAGTAGATGATCGAAAAGGCCGCCGCCGGCCCCAGGTCGAACTGACCCACCGCGATCTTGACCAAATGGATGGAGAGAAAGGTGGTCGAGTTGCCCGGACCGCCACCGGTCAGCACGAAGGGTTCGGCATAAATCAAAAAGCTATCCATGAAGCGCAGCAGCACGGCGATGGTGAGCACGCCGCGCATCTTCGGCAACTGGATATGACGGAACACCGCCCAAGCGCTGGCGCCGTCGATGCGCGCGGCCTGGTAATAGGCCTCGGGGATCGCGCGCAAGCCCGCATAGGCGAGCAGCGTCACCAGCGGGGTCCAGTGCCAGACCTCCATCAGCATCACCGTCACCCAGGCATCCAGGGGGGCCGCGGTGTGATCGAACTCCAGGCCCAAACCGTTGACGATCACCCCGAAGAGCCCGATATCCGGGCGGGTGAAGATGATCCAGATGGTCCCGATCACGTTCCAGGGAATGAGCAGCGGCAGGGCCAACAGGACCAGGCAGACCGAGACCCCCCAGCCGCGCTTGGGCAGCAGGAGCGCGATGCCCACGCCCAGCGGGATCTCGATCAAGAGCACTAAGCCGGAAAAGAGGAACTGCCGATAGAGCGCATCGCGAAGTCGGCTGTCGGAAAGGACATCCTCGAACCACTCCGTGCCGACGAAGAAGCGCTCGCCCGGTCCGAAGATGTCCTGGACCGAATAGTTCACCACCGTCATCAGCGGGATGATGGCGCTGATCGCGACGATCAGGAAGACCGGGATGACGAAGAACCACGCCCTGTTGTCATGCCATTTATCCATCCTCGCCCCCTCCCAGGGCGCCCGGCGTCAACTCACCAACTCCTCGTCGGCATAAAGCCTTACGTTCTCCGGCGATATCGCCAGAAAAGCCTCCTCGGCAGGAACCTCCGCGCCCTCGGGCACCTTGACGTTGATCGTCGCCTCGCCCAGGCGCGCCTTGACCATCTGATAGTTGCCCAGGTTCTCCACCCCGACGACGCGAACCGGGATCGTGCTCTCGCCGTTTTCGCCCGCGATCCGCAGGAACTCCGGTCTAAGGCCGATCTTGAAGTCGCCGCCACGCGCCCGGCCTTTGTCGGCCAGTCCCGCCGGAAGCGTGATGGTACGCCCATCCACTCGCGCCTCCTCGCCCTCGAGCGCGCAGGCCATGAAGTTCATGCCCGGGCTGCCGATGAAGTAACCGACGAAGGTGTGGCGCGGCGCCTCGAACAGCTCCTGCGGCGTGCCGATCTGCAACACCCGGCCCTCGTTCATGACCACGACCGTATCGGCAAACGTTAGAGCCTCGTTCTGGTCATGGGTGACATAGACGAGGGTCAGCTTATAGCGCTCGTGGATCTGCTTCAGCTTACGGCGCAGCAGCCACTTCAGGTTCGGGTCGATGGTGGTCAGCGGCTCATCGAAAAGGATCGCGGCCACGTCCGAGCGGACCAGACCGCGCCCCATGGAGATGCGCTGCTTGGCGTCGGCGGCCAGGCCGCGCGCGCGCCGCCCCAGGTCGCGCGTCAACTCCAGCATGTCCGCCACCTCGGCCACCCGCTCCTTGATCCGGGTTTCGGGCACTTTCCGGTTGCGTAAAGGGAAGGCGAGGTTGTCGTAGACCGTCATGGTGTCGTAGATCACCGGGAACTGGAACACCTGAGCGATGTTTCGCTGCTCCGGCGTCATCGACGTGACATCCTGACCGTCGAAGAGGATCTTGCCCTCGGTCGGCGTGAGCAGTCCCGAGATCAAGTTCAAGAGCGTCGTCTTGCCGCAGCCCGAAGGGCCAAGCAGCGCATAGGCGCCGCCGTCCCGCCAGACATGATCCGCGCGCTTCAGGGCGTAGTCTTCCTCTGTCTTGGGCTGAGCCAGGTAACTGTGGGCGAGTTGCGTCAACTCTATGCGCGCCATGATGCCACCCCGCCCTTCAGGCCCTGCCGCCCACGCCACGCGGCGCGGCTACCAAGCGGCCGCCGCCGTCGAAAGCGAAGAGATTGTCGGGGTCGAGAAAGACCCTGATCTCCTTGCCGATGCCGATGGAGTGCACACCCTCCTCTTGCACCACCAGCGAGGTGTCTCCATGGACGACGTGGACGAAGGTCTCCGATCCGCTCACCTCCGCCAGATCGACCGTGCCTTGAATTTCGATGTCCTCGGTTGCGGCTCGGGAAAGAGACAAGTGGCTCGCCCTGATGCCGAAGGTATAGGCACCCTCGCCGAGACCGGAGAGATGTGCGCGCAAAGGAAGCCGCACGTCGCCGGCGAGCGCCGCCGCACCCGCCGAGACCACGCCCGCGGCCATGTTCATGGGCGGGTCGCTGAAGACCGCACCGACGCGGGTCGAGGCCGGGCTGTTGTAAACCTCCAATGTCGGACCGCTCTGCAGCACCCGGCCCTCGGCGACGATGACGATATTGCCACCGAGCAACAGCGCCTCCGCCGGCTCCGTGGTGGCATAGACGACCATGGTCTCGCTCTTGGCAAAGAGCGCCCGCAAGTCCTCGCGCAGCTCCTCGCGTAGCTTGTAGTCCAGGTTAACCAGGGGCTCGTCGAGCAGCAGCAACCGCGCATCGCGGACCAGCGCGCGGGCCAGGGCCGTGCGTTGCTGTTGTCCACCGCTGAGCTCCGCCGGCAGGCGATCGAGCAGGTCCTCGATATGCAGACGCGCGGCCGCCTCCCGCACACGGCGGTCGATCTCGGCGCGCTCCACGCCCCCACGCCGCAGTGGCGAGGCGATGTTCTCGAAGACCGTGAAGGACGGGTAGTTGATGAACTGCTGATAGACCATGGCGACATCGCGCTGACGCACGGACTGCCCGGTGACGTCGCGGCCCTGCTCCAGCACCCGCCCTTCGCTTGGCTTGTCCAGGCCTGCCATGAGACGCATCAGCGAGGTCTTGCCGGCCATGGTCGGGCCCAAAAGGACGTTGACCGTCCCCGGGTCGAGGTCGAGCGTGGTCTCGTGGATATGCACCTCCGCACCGACGCGTTTGACGACCCTGTCCAATCTCAAGCTCATGCGCCGATCGCCCTGTTCTCCAACCGCGGGGCCGCTCTTTTCAAGTAAGTCTCCAGCCTCTCCGCCGTGTCGGCGGGAAGATGCAGGCCGAGCTTGGAGCGGCGCCAGAGTATGTCCTCGGCTGTTTTGGCGAACTCGTTGGCAACCAGATAATCAACCTCCGCTTCATAGAGGTCGCCACCGAAGTTCCGTCCCAGATCCGCGATCTCCGTCGCCTCGTCCAAAAGCCTTTCCGCCCGGGTACCGTAGTTTCGAAAGTAGCGTTGCGCCAGCCCGGGCGGTAGCCAGGGCCAGCGCTCACGAAAATCTTTCAGGCCCGCTTCGAAATCAGCGCCGGGAATGTCGCCTCCGGGGAGTGGCGCGCCAGCCGTCCAAGGCGCAGGACGGCGGCCCAGGACTCCGTCAAGCTTGCGCATCGCGTGTTCGGCCAGCTTGCGGTAAGTGGTGATCTTGCCGCCGAAGATGCTGAGCAGCACCGGGCCTCCGGTCTCGCTCTCGAGTTCGAGGACATAGTCGCGTGTCGCCGCGGAGGCCGACCCCTCCATCTCGCCATGGAGCGGCCGCACGCCGGAATAGGACCAGACGATATCGTCCGCGCCGACGGAACGGCGAAAGTAGCGATTGACCGCCGCACAAAGGTAATCGATCTCACCGGCGGAAATGTGCGCCGCCGCCGGATCGCCGCTGTAGTCCTCGTCCGTCGTGCCGATCAGGGTGAAGTCGTCCTCGTAGGGAATGGCGAAGACGATCCGCTTGTCCTCGTTCTGGAAGATGTAGGGATAAGAGTGATCGAACAGTCGGCGCACCACGATGTGGGAGCCTTTGACCAGACGGATCTGCTTGGCGAGGTTGCGACCCAGACGGTCGCTCAGGACATCGTTGACCCAGGGGCCGGCCGCGTTGACCATGGCCCGGGCCCGCACCCGGTGCACGTCCCCGGCCTCATCGGCAAGCTCGGCTTCCCAAAACGCGCCGACCGGCCGGGCCGACAGGCATTGCGTCCGGGTTGCGATCTCAGCCCCCCTCTCCCGAGCGTCCAACGCGTTGAGAACGACGAGACGGGCATCTTGGGCCCAGGCATCCGAATAGATGAAGGCTTTGCGCCAGCGTTCGTGCAGCGGCCCACCCGTGACGTGCTGGTGTAGGTCGATGGCCTCACATCCGGGCAAGTCCCGGCGCCCGCCCAGATGATCGTAGAGCAGAAGACCAAGACGAATGATCCAGGCCGGTCGTTGCTCGGGGCTATGTGGAAGAACGAAGCGCAAAGGCCAGATAATGTGCGGCGCCGCCCGCATCAGCACCTCGCGCTCGGTCAGGGCCTCGCGCACGAGGCGGAACTCGTAATACTCGAGATAGCGCAACCCGCCATGGATGAGCTTGGTGCTCGCCGAAGAGGTGGCCGCGCCGAGATCGCGCGCCTCGCACAGTAAAGTCCGATAGCCTCGGCCGGCGGCGTCACGAGCGATCCCCACCCCGTTGATCCCGCCGCCGATCACAAGCAAATCGTATGGCTGCTTGGAGGACACCCGCGCCCCTCTTGCTCCCCGACCGTGGCGTCGGACGCCGCGGCAATTGACCTTTCACAAAATCCGCGCCGGCTCGACTCAGGCCGGCCTCGGTAACATGACGGCTTTGAGGTGATACCGCCCCGACACGCGCGTCAGCTTGGCAAAAGCGCTGATCTTCGATTTCGAACTATAGCAAGCGCTAAACGAAGAACAATGAAAAATGAAATTTCGATTATGAAAATCCGTTTTGGCGCGCGGTTCAGACGGATCCTGACATCGATTCGCCCGCCGCGGCGGCAGTTCAGGGTGTGTGGACCCGCACGTCGGCGACAGCCAAACACTCGAGGAAGCGCTCGTCCGGGCGCTTGTCGGTGAAGACCGCGTCGATCTGACCGACATGGCCCAGGCGGACCATGGCGCCACGACCGAATTTGGTGTGATCGGCGACGAGGAACACGGTGCGCGAGTTGGAGATGATGTCTTTCGCCACCTGCACCTCGCGATAGTCGAAGTCGAGAAGCGTGCCGTCCGCCTCGATGCCGGAAATGCCGATGACGCCGAAATCGACCCTGAACTGGCGGATGAAGTCCAGCGTCGCCTCGCCGATGATGCCGCGATCGCGCTTGCGAACGGCCCCACCGGCGACCGTGACCTCGCAGCTCTCCACGTCGCTCAAAATAACCGCCACATTGAGATTGTTGGTAATGACACGCAGGTTCTTATGATGCACCAAGGCGCGGGCGACCTCCTCGGTCGTGGTGCCGATGTTGATGAAGAGCGAGGCGTCGTTGGGAATGTGGCGCGCCACCGTCCGGGCGATCCTTGCCTTGGCGTCGGCTCGCATCACGCGGCGTGTCGAATAGGCCACGTTTTCGACCGTCGAGGGCAGACCGGCTCCGCCATGATGACGGCGCACCAGCCCCTCCTCCGCCAGAGCGTTGATGTCGCGGCGGATGGTTTGTGGCGTCTTGCCGAAATGTTCGGCCAGATCCTCAATGGAGACATATCCCTGGGCCCGCACAAGGTGCTGGATTTCCTCGCGACGCTGTGGAGCCTTGCTTGCGCCGGATTTCGCCGCCGCCATCGGACAATGAGCCCTTTTCTAATGAGACACGGACCAACCTATGGAATTTTCGAATTGAAGGAAATATATTTTCGTTAAGCAACATTTTTTGCCGCGGCCTCGGTCGACTGACATACCGGCCCCAACATGGGTCGAGATCCCGGACCCACCCCTGGATATGGTCCGGGGGAATGCGTAGGATACCTGCCGCTTTGCGCGCCCGCCGACGGGACGCGGCCTCGGCAAAGCACAATTGGAAGGAAAGACCACATGGCGGCCGCCGACCGTATTCTCGCCATCGACCAAGGCACCACCTCGAGCCGGGCAATGTTGTTCGACGCCGAGGGTCGGCCGGCGGGTGTCGCGCAAAAGGAATTTCCGCAGCACTTCCC
>JBFELD010000129.1:0-6997 GCA_041552375.1 Kiloniellaceae bacterium
AACGATTGTGCTGGCGCAGGGCGCTCGGTCAATTCATCAAAAAGGATTAGGGGTCGGCGAAGAAGGTGGCCTACTTGGTAATGGCCGGCAGGACCTCGAGGCCGTATTCCTCCCCGGCCTCGTGCAGCCACTCCCAGAGGTGCAGGCCGAAGGAGCGCATGACGAAGAGGTCGATCACCCCTTCCTCGGCGTGGTGCAGAACGCCGGTCACGTGGGCCAGCGAGGTGACGGCGCAAGCACCCAGCGGAAAGACCCGCGGATGCAGGTCGATGGGCACACCTTTGGAGAGAAGATCGCGCAGCCGCGGGCCGCTCGCGCGAACCACCGTGCGCGCCTGGGTCAAGTCGATGACCGCGTGATGGCGCCCGGCGAGAGCCTCGGCCAGGGCGGTGACGCTGGCCTTGCCCTCGCCGGCCGGTAAGCCGAGCAGCCAGCGCCCAGGGCCGGTCCAGAGCGCGACCCCTTCACCGCTCGCGTTCGCCGCCGAGAGACCCGGCGTGGCCGGCAACTCGAGGCCGAGCAACGCACCGGCGGCCTTGCGGCCCTCGGCATCGCCGGGCTTCAAATCCAACTGGACCAGGGCCAGATCGCGCCGTTCGGCCAGGCTCACGCCGGCTGCCGCACCTTGCGATATGGCGACAGGTCCTTCGGTGTAGTGGCCGTCCAGGGCCGATCTGCGCGCGGATGTCTCAGGCACGGATGCGCTCTCCCTCCGGATCGATGAAATGGGCCGAGACGACGCGCACCTTGACCGCCTCGTCGTGCAGCGGCGAGAGCGCCCAAAGCTCCTCGTCCATCCGCTCCCGCCCGGCCTCGAGCAGCGCGGTGGCGACCGACTCCTTCAGGTTCGGGCTGAAGCAGCCCGAGGCGACATAGCCCTCCATCTTCATCGGCAAGGGTTGGTTCGGATTGGTGACGAGCTGCATGCCGGCACGGATGCGCGAACTCCCGTCGACCGCCTTCAGACCCACCAACTGCTGGCGCCGCTCGTGGGTCAGGCCCGAACGCTCCTTCAAGCGATGGCCGATATAGGGCTTCTTGGTCGAACACATGCGCCCGAAGCCCAGGTCGTCGGCGGTGGCGGTGCCGTTGATCTCCGGGCCGATGACGACGTGACCCTTCTCGATGCGTAGAATACCCAGCGCCTCGGTGCCGTAGGGCTCGAGCCCCGAGGGCTCGCCCGCGGCCATCACCGCCTCCCAAAGCGCGATGCCGTGATCGGCCTCGCAGGCCAGCTCGAAGCCCAGCTCGCCGGAAAAGGAAATGCGGAAGATATGAGCCGGGATACCGGCGATAGTGCCGGCGGCATGGCCCATGAAGGGCATGGCCTCGTTGGACACATCGATGTCGCTTTCCAACGCCTGCAACACGTCGCGGCTCTTGGGGCCCGCCAGCGACATGGAAGCCCAGAGGTCGGTGGTCGAACTCACGCTCACCGCCAGCTCCGGCCAATGGACTTGGAGAGCGAATTCAAGCTCCTGCAGCACGCGGGCCGCGTTGGCCGTGGTCGCCGACATGAGGAAATGGTTCTCGGCCAGGCGGATGGTGGTGCCGTCGTCGTAGACGATGCCGTCCTCGCGCAACATCACGCCATAGCGGCACTTGTTCACCGGCAGCTTGGCGAAGCCGTTGACATAGACCCGGTTCAGGAATTCAGCCGCATCGGTGCCTTGGATATCGATCTTGCCCAGGGTCGACACATCGCAGAGGCCGGCCACCTCGCGCACGTGGCGGACCTCGCGCCGCGCCGCCTCGGTCAGCCCCTCGCCCCCTTTCGGGTAATAGCGTGCCCGGTACCACTGCCCGGTCTCGACGAAGGCCGCGCCTTGCGCCTCGTGCCAGGCGTGCATCGGCGTGCGGCGCTTGGGCGCCAGGTGCGCACCGACCTCGCGGCCGGCGATGGCGCCCATGGTGACCGGGGTATAGGGCGGGCGGAAGGTGGTCGTGCCGACCTCTCCCGGTGTTCGACCCAAGAGCTCGCCCATGATGCCGAGGCCGTTGACGTTGCTGGTCTTGCCCTGGTCGGTACCCATACCCAGCGTCGTGTAGCGCTTCAGATGCTCGACCGAGGTGAAGTTCTCCCGCTGGGCAAGCTTCACGTCGTTCACCGTCACATCGTCCTGGTGATCGACGAAGCGCTTGGCATGGGAGCCGTCGGGCAGTGGGACGCTCCAAACCGGCTTTAGCGGGCGCGGCGCCGGATCGGCCTCGGTTCGCGGGGGTTCCACCATCGCGTCGAACCCTGTCGCCTGTGCCGCCGCGGCGCCGGCCTCGGCACCCTGCTCCAGGCAGGACTTCAGGTCGAAGGCCCCGGTCACGGCCCCCGCCGGCGTGATGGCCTGTGGACAGTGGTCAGGAACAAAGGCGGCGATCGACTCGTCGAATCGGTTCCGGCCCTGGGCATGGGAATAGAGATGAACCGTCGGGTTCCAACCGCCGGAGCTGAGCAGAAGATCGCAGTTGATCAGGTGCCGCGGCCCATCGGCCACGCCACCCGCTCCGTCGAGGGCCCGCGCTTCAACTCCCCACAGGCGGTTCTGCCCAAAGGTGTCGGTGACGGCATGGCCGGGCAGGACCTGGGCGCCCCAGCGCCGCATCTCCTCGGCCAGTTCGGGGGCGATCTCCTCGCGCAGGTCGATAACCGCAGCGAGCTGCAGGCCGCCCGCGGCAACCTCGGCCGCTGCCTTGTAAGCGCCGTCGTTGTTGGCGAAAAGCACGGCCCGCGTCCCCGGCCTTGCGGCGAAGCGGTTGACATAGCTGCGCGCCGCCGAGGCCAGCATGTGTCCCGGCCGATCGTTGTTGGCGAAGACCAGCGGCCGCTCGATGGCCCCACTTGCCAAGATCACTTGGCCGACCCGCAGGTGGTGAAGCCGTTGACGCGGCACACCCGGCCCGCGCCCCTCCTCGTGCTGGCAGAGGGTCACCATGTTCTGGTCGTAATAGCCGAAGGCAGAGGTCCGGCGCAGGATGCGCACCTCCTCCAACGCCTCCAGCTCAGCCGTTGTCGCGGCGAGCCACTCCGGCACCGTGCGACCATCGATGCGCCGCGGACCAGGATCGGCCTCGCTCAGGAGCTGGCCGCCGAGGAGGCGGTCCTGCTCGGCCAAGACCACCCGCGCGCCCGCGCGTCCGGCCGTCAAGGCCGCTGCCAAACCGGTGGGGCCGCCACCCACTACCAGCACATCGCAGAAACCATAGTGATGGTCGTAGTGGTCCGGGTCGGGCTCGTGCGGACCGACACCCATGCCAGCGATCTTGCGGATGCGATGCTCGTAGGTCATCCACATCGAGGCCGGCCACATGAAGGTCTTGTAATAGAAGCCGGCCGGGAACAAAGGCGAGAGCACGTCGGTCAGCTGCCCGACGTCGTACTCGACGGTGGGCCAACAGTTCTGGGAGCGGGCGACAAGCCCGTCGCGCAACGGCAGTTCGGTCGCCCGGATGTTGGGCTCGCTCTCGGCCCCGTCTCCAACCTGCACCAAGGCGTTGGGCTCCTCCGGGCCGGCGGTCATGATGCCGCGCGGGCGGTGATACTTGAAGCTGCGCCCGACCAGGTGGACATCGTTGGCGATCAGGGCCGAGGCCAGCGTGTCACCCTCGTAGCCCTGATAGCGCTTGCCGTTGAAGATGAAGGTCAAGGGCTTGCCACGATCGATCGCGCCGCCCCAACCGTTGCGGAAGCTCTGCGCCCCCGATTTCATGAACATCTTCATGAACATCTTCACGACGCCGCCTCCCCCTCGTCGCTCAGCTTGGCGGAGCCCGTGATCTCGTGGGTCGCGGTATCGCGGCTGACCTCGAAGACCACACGGCAGCCGTTGGTGTGGTGCCAGAGTTCCTTGTGCGGACCCTTGGGATTCAGCCGAACGTAGACGAACTCGTACCAATCCCGGTCGCTCGCCTCCGGACCGTCGGCGGGACGGCTGACGGTCGCGTCCCCCATATAGGTGAACTCGGTGTGGGCCCGCCGGCCGCAGTAGGGGCAGGGTATCTCTAGCACGGGCGGCGTTCCCCGAAGGGGGGCCCTGCGGCTCTAATGCGCCTTGGCATAGGGGCCCGCTCCTTTCTCGTCGATGGTCGTTCCGTTGGAAAAGCGCTCGAGCGTGAAGTGCTCGTTGTAAGGATGGGGCGCGTCTTTGGCGATGGTGTGAGCGAAGACCCAGCCGGAGCCGGGCGTTGCCTTGAAGCCGCCGTAGCACCATCCACCATTGATGTAGAAGCCGTCCACCGGCGTCTTGCAGATGATCGGCGAGCCATCGAGCGACATGTCCATCACCCCACCCCAGGAGCGCATCAAGCGCAGACGGCTGAAGGCGGGAAAGAGCGACAAGAGACCGGCGATGACATGCTCGACCACGTAGACGCTGCCGCGCTGAGCATAGGAGTTGTAGAAATCGAGATCGCCGCCCATCACCAGCTCGCCCTTGTCGGACTGGCTGATGTAGCCATGCGTAGCACCGGAGGTGACGACGGTATCGAGGATCGGCTTGATCGGCTCCGAGACGAAGGCCTGCAGCACGTGCGATTCGATCGGCGCGTCGAGACCCACCATCTGGCAAAGCTGCGTGGTATGGCCGGCAACTGCGATCCCGACCTTGGCCGCGGCGATCTCCCCTCGGGTGGTCTCCACCCCCGTGACGCGCCCGCCCTCGCGGCGGATCCCCGTCACCTCGCAATTCTGAATGATATCGACGCCGTAGCTATCGGCGCCGCGGGCATAGCCCCAAGCGACCGCGTCGTGACGGGCGGTGCCGCCGCGCGGCTGCATCAGGCCGCCATAGACCGGAAAACGTGCGCTCGGCGAGCAATCCAGCAGCGGCACCATCTGGCTCACCTGCTCGCGATCCAACAGCACGGCATCGATGCCGTTCAGCCGCATGGCGTTGCCGCGCCGCATGAAGGCCTCCATCTGGCCGTCGCTATGGGCGAGGTTCACGACGCCGCGCGGCGAGAACATGACGTTGTAGTTGAGGTCCTGGGAGAGCCCCTCCCAGAGCTTCATGGAGTGCTCGTAGAAATGAGCGTTCGGCTCCAGCATGTAGTTGGAGCGCACGATGGTCGTGTTACGTCCGGTATTGCCACCGCCGAGCCAGCCCTTCTCCAGCACCGCGACGTTGGTGACGCCGTGGTTGCGCGCCAGGTAATAGGCCGTGGCCAGGCCATGCCCGCCGCCGCCGACGATGATCACGTCATAGGCCGGCTTGGGGTCGGGCGAGCGCCAAGCCTGCGGCCAGTTCCGATGGTAGCTGAGCGCGTTGCGCGCCAGCGAGAAGATCGAGTAGCGGGTCACGGACGACGCCCCCTGCGCGGCTCCCGGGCATTCCAAAACCGCGCCATATTAGGGCAGGCCGCGCCGATTGCAATGCGGCAAATCGGCCGGCGAGAGATTGTGTCAACAGCCCCTGGCTCCACGACCGTGGCTCTGGCATTGTGAGCGCCTGAGCCGGTTCGACGCAACCGCACGCGAAAGAGGAGAGCCGCCCCATGTCACCCGAGGATGCCAGCCCCACCGCGAGCGATACCTTCGGCAGTGCGGCCTACGGCGGCGAGGGTTGGTCCCAGCGCTCCAAATCTCATGACGCTGAGATCGGCGACCTCTGGGCCGTCTGTGGCATCGACTCCGAATGGCGGACGCTGGAGACGGTGCTCTTGCACCAGCCGGGCGGCGAGCTGGCGGCCTCGCTCGACGATCCCGATAGCGTCCAGATGCTGGCCCCGCTCGATGCGGCACGTGCCAGCGACGAGCATGCCGGTCTCGCAGAGGCCTACCGCCGTCAGGGTGTGGCTGTCCATAGTGTCGACCCCGAGGGCGCGCCCAGCCCCAACCAGATGTTCTGCGCCGACCTCTTCGTCATGACCCCGCAGGGCGCGATCCTGGCCCGTCCGGCCTCCGACGTGCGCGCCGGCGAGGAGCGCTGGGTCGCCCGCCGTCTGGCCGATCTCGGCGTACCGATCCTGCGCACGCTCACCGGCCGGGCGACCTTCGAGGGTGCCGACCTGATGTGGCTGGACGAGACGACGGCGATCATCGGCCAAGGGCTTCGCACCAACCGGGAAGCGGTCGAGCAGATCACGGCCACGCTCGTCGAGATCGGCTGCCAGGCGATCGCCGTCGACATGCCCTTCGGCACCATGCACCTCATGGGCATGCTGCGCATCGCCGACCGAGACCTCGCCATCGCCTGGCCGCGGCGCACCCCGCACGGCGCCGTCATGGCCCTGCGCGAGCGAGGGTTCCAGGTCGCCTTCCTGCCCGACGTGGCCGAGGCCGAGCGCAACCGCTCCCTCAACTTCGTCACCCTCGGCCCGCGCAAGATCCTCATGGTGGGCGGCAACCCGACGACCCAGGCCTTCTACGAGGGGCTCGGCATCGAGTGCCTGACGGCCGAGACCCATGAACTCTCCAAGGCGGCCGGCAACATCGGCTGCCTCACAGGGATAATTGCGCGCGTCAAGGGCTAGACCATTCGGCGAGCCGCCACTAAGCTCCCCCGCCAACGTTAGAACAACAGAGGTTGGGGATGCGATTCCAGGGAACCGAAAGCTACGTCGCCACCGACGACCTCACGGTCGGCGTCAACGCCGCCATCACCCTCGAGCGGCCCTTGTTGGTCAAGGGCGAGCCCGGCACCGGCAAGACGGTCCTGGCGGCCGAGGTGGCCAAGGCCATCGGTGCACCGCTCATCGAGTGGTCGATCAAATCGACCACCAAGGCCCAACATGGGCTCTACGAGTACGACGCGGTGGCGCGCCTGCGCGATGGCCAACTCGGCGAGGAGCGCGTGCATGACATCGCCAACTATATCGTCCCCGGCAAGCTGTGGGAGGCCTTCACCGCCGAGACCCGGCCGGTGCTGCTGATCGACGAGATCGACAAGGCCGACATCGAGTTCCCGAACGATCTGCTGCAGGAACTCGACCGCATGGAGTTCTATGTTTACGAGACCAAGGAGACGATCAAGGCGGTCCATCGCCCGATCGTGATCATCACCTCCAA
>JBFELD010000130.1:0-6992 GCA_041552375.1 Kiloniellaceae bacterium
GCGCGGATTGCTGCTGCGTCTCAGACCGCGATGTCGTCGGCACCGAAGGGTACGTCGGTGAGGTGTTCGTACGACCGGCGGCCGGCCGCCGCCGCCCGACGGTCTCGATGGCGCCAATAGGCCTGGTAAAGGCGATAGCGCAGCCGATTGAGAAATTGCCAGTCGAGCCCCGGCAAGGGGTTGAAGGGATTGACCCTTGAATAGCACCAAACCTCGCGCCGTGTGCGCCCGGCCACCGCCGGGCCGCGGCAATGGAAGCCGTAGGTATTGGCGATGACCAGGCTGTTGGCGGGCACGGTGAGCGGGACGGGCTCCGGCAGGCCGAGGAAGGCCAGGTCTTCGGCGCTGGCGCGGAAGGATCCGTTCTCGGAGTGCCCATCCCTCAGGTCTCGGGCGATGAGGCTGCGCCGATACTCCCAGACGAAGCGGCGCCAAGTCAGGCGGTGGGACCTCGGCACGACGGTGAGCGGGCCGTCCTCCGGCCCGACGTCTTGTAGGTAGAGCCAGCTCTTAATGCTCGGATGGAAGGTATCGGCGTGGAGGGTCTTTTGCGGATCGGTGCGCCCGCGGCCCAGGTTGTTGATGATCTTCTGGAGGAAGAAGATCGCATACTTGTTGGTGGCGCCGCAGAACTTGTGCAGCCGTCGGTAGCCCTTGTGGCGCAACAGCGTCCGGCAAACCGGCAAGTCTTTCAGGGCCTCGTCGTCGAGCAGAACGAAGTGTGTCCGGGTATCGCCTTCGATGTATTCGCGGACCTGACCGGGATAGGCTCGGACCTCGGCCCGCAGCGCTGCGAAGTCCTCCTCCGGCAGGAAGTTCTCCAGGACCACATAACCCTGATCGAGGTAACTCCGCCGCCGCTCGGCCGGGACCAGGGGGGCGAGCGACCAGATGCGAAACCGCCAGATCGCGTGCGCCAGGCAGACACGGGCGACGTGCAGACCCAGCCGGTTGAGAAGCGGACTGCCGATGACTGGATTGGCACGGAAAGACTTGCTCTTGGTGAAGATCTGCAACACCCACAGCGGCGGCTCGGTGAGGCGCTGCCAGATGCTTTTGCTGGTCGCGGCCATGGTGAAATACCTCGGTACGAACTCGGTCTTGGCGCTTGCCGGGCCGATCGCGACGGATTTGGGACCGGCCACGCGGACAAGCTTCCACCATCCGCGCGCTGGGAACAACCCCCCGGACCGGCCACCTCTGTCCGATTAACCATCTAGAGATAACTTTGCGCGATCCTTAGAGCGTCCGAAATCGCCTTCATGCCGGCGCTCTTTGCCGTGCCCACGGGCGGTGTCAAGCAGGAGATTGACGATGAAGTCCTGTCTCATCGTTGACGATTCGAAGGTCGTTCGGATGGTGGCCCGGAAGATCATGGAAGGCTTCGACTTCGTGACCAACGAAGCCGAAGATGGCCAGCAGGCGCTCGATCAGTGCCGCGCCAAGATGCCCGACCTGGTCCTTCTCGATTGGAAAATGCCGGTGATGTCCGGTCTCGATTTCCTGAAAGAGGTCCGCGCGATCCCCGATATCGAGCAGCCGGTGGTCATGTTCTGCACCACCGAGAACGACGTCGAACAAATTCAGTTGGCCATCGATGCGGGGGCCAACGAGTACATCATGAAGCCCTTCGACAGCGAAATCGTCGAATCGAAGTTGCTTCAAGTCGGCCTGATCTGACCCATGGGAGCGTCGCGGACTTGGCGCGCTTCTGAAGCAGGAGCTCGGAAGAGGTCGGCTGAATGAATATCAAGGACTATTACTTCGTCGCCGATCTGCTTCACGAACACTCGGGGCTCGTCCTGGGCGAGGACAAGGCCTATCTCGTGCAAAGCCGGTTGGCGACCGTCATGCGCAAATGGACTTTCGCCGATTTGGAGGTCCTTGTCGCCACCCTCCGTCACGAGCCGCCCGAGGACCTGATCGCCGACGTGGTCGAGTCCATGGTGACCACCGATACCTTTTTCTTCCGGGATAAGAGCCCCTTCGACCATTTCCGCCAGGTCGACCTGCCCGGCTTGCTCTCACAGCGGCAGCAAGGCCGTGCGCCGCGGCTTTGGAGCGCTGGATGCGCCAGCGGGCAAGAGGCCTATTCACTTGCGATGATCGTGTCGGAGACCTGCGCCGACGAGGACAAGGTCGAGATCCTCGCCACCGATCTTTCCAGGCAGTGTCTCGCCAAGGCGAGCTCGGGTATCTATACCCAGTTCGAGGTTCAACGCGGCCTCCCGATCACGAGCTTGCTGGCGCATTTCCACCAGGTCGGCGACAAATGGCAGATCGATGAAGGCTTGCAACGCATGATCACCTTCGAACATTTCAATCTGCTATCATCATTCGAAAAGCTGCCGACGGATTTCGATGCGGTGTTTTGCCGTAACGTCCTGAAATTCTTCGATCGCCTCACCCGGGCCCGAATCCTGGAGGCCATCGCCGACCGCTTGGTGCCGGAGGGGCGTCTGTATCTCGGCCATGAGGAGATCGCCGAAGGTCTCACCGATCGACTGGTCGCCCTGCCGAACGCCCATGGCGTTTATGCACCGGTGAGCGAGCAGCGGCATTCGACCGGCCCCGCCGACCAGCCGGCGATGGGGCTTGCATCCTGACGCAAAGTATCGCGGACGCAAAAGCGGCGCCGAGACGGCGCCGCTTTTCCTATAGCCCCGATTTATCGGTGGGGTGCTATGCGTTGACCGCTTGGCGCACCTCGGGTGTCTCGTTATCGCTGGTCTCGACCGGATCGCGCAACACGTAGCCCCGGCCCCACACAGTTTCGATGTAATTGTCGCCGCCGGTGGCCGACGCCAGCTTCTTGCGCAACTTGCAAACGAAGACGTCGATGATCTTCAGCTCCGGCTCGTCCATGCCGCCGTAGAGGTGGTTGAGAAACATCTCCTTGGTCAGCGTCGTCCCCTTGCGCAGGGAGAGCAGCTCGAGGATCCCGTATTCCTTGCCGGTCAGGTGCAGTGGCTGTCCGTCCACCTCGACGGTGCGGGTGTCGAGGTTGACGACCAGCTTGCCGGTTCGGATCAGAGAATCGGAGTGGCCCTTGGAGCGCCGCACGATGGCTTGGATCCGGGCGATCAACTCGCGCTTGTCGAAGGGCTTGGTGAGATAGTCGTCGGCGCCAACGCCCAGCCCCTTGATCTTGTCGTCCAGGCCGTTGAGGCCGCTGAGAATCAGTATCGGCGTTTGCACGCGCGCAGCCCTCAAGCGCCTGAGGACCTCGTAGCCATCGATGTCCGGCAGCATAAGATCCAGGACGATAATGTCGTAGTCATAGAGCTTTCCGATCTCCAGACCATCTTCCCCCATGTCGGTGGCATCGCAGACATAGCCCTCCGACCGCAGCATCATCTCGATGCCTTGAGCGGTCGCGGCATCGTCTTCAACTAACAGAACCCGCATGACAGTCCCCTGAGCGTAGTTGCCTTGTCTCCTTAGGAATATTAACCATTTTCAAGATGCATTGTTAACAATTGGTTACCTGCGTTAGCAAAAGTTATCGTGCGGCTGCGGCTGGAATCAGGTCTGAGACGGCTTGAAAAATGCCTAATCCCCGCGCTTTGCCGACGATAATTCGCTCTCGGGCCGGTCGAGACCGCGCGAGCGGCTGCTGACCATTCCCGTTAAATCTCATGGTTATCCTTGTTTTACCGGACCTTAAGGGCCCGTGCCCAAACTGGGCAAACCGTTCGGCCGACTCGGATGTGAACGCAGGGCGGTGACGGAGGAGAGGCCTTGTCCCTGGCGCAAAAAAGTATCAGCGACGAAATTGGTCTGCTACCCGACTATCAGCTTTTTGGTCGGGTTGGGGGCGTTCTCGGGATGATGGTGGAGGTCGCGGGCCTTGATGAGTCGTTATCGATCGGTGCCCGTTGCCGACTGATCCCGCGCAAGGGGCCGCCGATTCAAGGCGAGGTCGTCGGGTTTCGCAATGGCCGGGCGTTGCTCTTGCCGTTCGGGTCGCTCGAAGGCATCGGCCTTGGCTGCAAGGCGGAGCTATTGAGCGCCGATCCGGCGATCTATCCGTCGGACCGCTGGCTGGGGCGGGTGGTCAATGCCCTGGGTGAGCCGATCGACGCGAAGGGACCGCTTCCCGGCGGGCCGGTGCCATATTCTCTCTATGCCGCGCCGCCACCGGCTCATACGCGGCGCCGGGTTGGAGAGAAACTCGATCTCGGCGTGAAGGTGATCAACACCTTTCTGACCTGCTGCGAGGGTCAGCGCATGGGCATATTCGCGGCCTCGGGTGTCGGCAAGTCGGTTCTGCTGTCGATGCTGGCCCGTTTCGCGCGCTCGGACGTCAACGTCATTGGGCTGATCGGCGAGCGCGGGCGCGAGGTTCAGGAGTGGCTTGAAAAGGAGCTTGGCCCCGAAGGCTTGTCGCGTTCGATCGTGGTCGTGGCGACATCCGATGAACCGCCGTTGATGCGCCGCCAGGCCGCTCACCTGACCTTGACCTTGGCGGAGTACTTCAGGGACCAGGGCGAGAAGGTGCTTTGCCTCATGGACTCAGTCACCCGCTTCGCCATGGCCATGCGCGAGATTGGTCTGGCGGCCGGAGAGCCGCCCGCGACCAAGGGCTACACCCCATCGGTCTTCGCCGAGCTGCCGCGTCTTTTGGAGCGCGCGGGTCCCGGCGAGGAGGCCGGCTCCATTACCGGGCTTTTCACGGTCTTGGTCGAGGGCGACGACCACAACGAGCCGATCTCGGATTCGGTGCGCAGCATCCTGGACGGGCATATCGTGCTCGACCGGCGGATCGCCGAGCGCAATCGCTACCCGGCGATCGACGTCCTGCGCTCCATCTCGCGCACCTTGCCGCACTGCAACGCCGAGCCCGAGAACGCCTTGATCGAACGGGCCCGGCAACTCATCGCCACCTACGAGGATATGGCCGAATTGATCCGCATCGGTGCTTATAAGCGCGGCAGCGACAAGGCCATCGACGAGGCGATCCACTACTACCCCCTGCTGGAGAGGTTTCTCGCGCAGCGTGTCGACCAACGCGTGGACATGGCGTCCTGCTATGCCGGGCTGGCGGAGATCCTTGGCGCCGAGTGGAAAGCCGATGGCGATGACGCCGAGGCGCCGCCGCTCGATCCCGGCGAGCAGGGCGAAAGGGGACCTGAAGAATGAGTTCGATGAAACAGCTCGTGCGGCTTCATCGTTGGAAGCTGAACGAAAAGCGCCAGAAACTCGCCGAGCTGGAGGACCTCGCCGCCAAGATGCGCCTGGAGGTCGATCGGCTGGACAAGAAGATGGACGCGGAATCGGAGGCGGCTCGGGCGTCCGCCGAAATCGCGGTGGCCTATCCGGCATATGTCTCGGCGATGCTCGATCGACGCAAGAGACTTGATCATTCGATCGCCGAGGTCGAGCTGTCTGTTGCCAAGGCGCGGCAGGACGTGACCGACGCGTTCCATGAGTTGAAGCGCTATGAGCTGGCCATGCGGAACCGGGAACAGCGTGAACAGGCGAAGATGCGGCGGCGCGAGCAAGCGCAAACGGACGCTCAAGGGGCGGCCGTTCATCGGCGTCAGGCCGCGGTCTCGTGACCGGATTGGTCTAGACCAGCACCTCGCGGGACCCGCATGAGGTGTCAACCCATCGCTCACCCTGGTCGAGACGCGCGAAGTTGATCCGGCCACGCCAACCTTCGCCGCGCAAGGCTGCTTCATAGATATCGATGATCCCACGCCGCAGATCCGGCCTCATCCGGACATGACTGCGGAAGTTGAGATCGAAGCGCCCAGCCGCGACCAAACCGTCGAGTTGGATCCCGCCGAGTGAGGAAATCTCGGCCTCGATCACGAAGCGCGTCGCCTGGTCACGCGGCTCGAGGCCGGATACCTCTCGGTCGTCGCCCGGTGTGCGAAGATAGAGGCGAACCTGCGAGCGCAGTCCGGCGTGCAGAAGCGGCAGCAAGAAGAGGCGCCATTCGCCGGCCGCGGTATCGATGCGCCGCATGAAGGCCGTCACATCGGTGCTTGGCTTGCCGTCATCGGCACCGGCCGTGGCCCAAGTGTCGCTCCGGTCCGGTCCGGCGAGCCAATTGGACAGTCGGCCTCCTTTGATCGCAGCCAGGAACAGCAGGATGGAGGGCGCCAGTCTCAGTCCCGTCTCGGGGATCGGCAGGCGCAGGTCGCCCAGCGCGATTGTCTGCCCGTCCCCTACGCCAAAGCCAGCAGGGCCTTGGCCATCGGCGCCGCCAAGCGGCAGGCCACCGCCAACGCCAGGCCGGCCGGACGGCGCCTCGGGGCTCAAGCCCAAGATCTCGAGGGCGAGCGAACTGCCGGTCGGCAAAGAGGTCGGCAAGGCGAGGGTCATGACGCCGAGGGCGGTACGCAGAACCGGTTGGCCGGACCCGGTCGTGCCGATGACGTGACCGGTAAGGCGCAGTGGCGCGGGCTCGTCGCCACCGGTGGTGATCGTCGAAGGGCTTGCCACGCTGCCTGTCTGTGCGAGGGGCCCGGCAGGGCGGTCGGCGGGCAGGTGGGTTCCCAGGGGAACTGTCTGCCCGGCGCGTATCGGATGGGCTGCGACGGTGGTGGCCTTGCCGGCGGCGCCGTCGAGGGCCGCGGCGAGGGAGCGCGCCATTTCCACAGCCGAGCCGCTGCTCGGCGCCACTTGTCCCGAGCCGCTGCTCGGCGCCACTTGTCCCGAGCCGCTGGCGGGTACCGAGGGGCGGGGCGCTGCGGAAGCGCGGGGAGTGGCCCGCGCATCGCCCGGATTTGACGGTGTCCTGGGGCCGATCGCGGCTTGGCCCTCACTGGGTGCTTGCGTGGGAACCGGGCCCGGTGCCGGGTCGCCACGTAGCGCGGTGGTGCGGAAACTTTGGGCGCCGCTTACTGGTGTAGCCTGTGGTCCCGGGGCGCTTGCGCTTGGCGCTGTTGCGGCGACGGGCGGTGGCGCCGCCGTTGCGCCCACCGAAAGCACCCGCAGGGTGAGCGCGCTGCCCGGTGCAATGCGCGGCGGAAGACCGAGCA
>JBFELD010000131.1:0-6925 GCA_041552375.1 Kiloniellaceae bacterium
GATCGCGCCCGGCGAGCGGGTCGGCGTGCTCGGCCGTATCGGGTCCGGGAAGAGCACCCTGACGCGGCTCTTGATGGGACTCTACGAGCAACAGGAAGGAACCATCCTGATGGACGGGACCGACCTGCGGCAAATCGAACCCGCCGACCTGAGGCGCAACATCGGTTATGTCGCGCAGGACAACTATCTCTTCTTCGGATCGGTGCGCGACAACATCGCTTTCGGGGCGCCCCATCTGGACGACGAGGCGGTCATCCGAGCGGCCGGCATCGCCGGCGCCAGTGACTTCCTAAGGCTCCATCCGCATGGCTACGATCTGCAGGTCGGCGAACGCGGCATGGCGCTCTCCGGCGGCCAGCGCCAGGCGATCGTGGTCGCCCGTGCGCTCGTGCTCGACCCACCGATCATGCTGCTGGACGAGCCTACGAGCCACATGGACAACGCCAGCGAGGCGGCGATGAAGGAGCGGCTGGAACACGTTCTGGCGGGCAAGACCGTGCTGCTCATTACCCATCGGCGCTCGATGCTCTCCCTGGTCGACCGCCTGGTCATCCTGGACGGAGGCAAGGTGGTCGCCGACGGACCCAAGGACGATGTCCTGCAGGCCCTGAAGGGAGGGCGGATCAAGGTGAGCGGCGCGTGACCATGGACTTCGGGCAACCATCCTGAGGCGCAAGCGAGGGTGAGATCAATAATGTCGGCATCCGGCATCTTCAACGAGGACGACCTGTCTTACATGCCCGACGTGCACCGCGCGGCGCGGCGACGCGGCCGACGCTTCGCTTATATCCTGAGCCTGGCGACGGTGCTTTTCTTTATGGTGATGCTGATCTGGGCCGACCGGGCCGTGCTCGACGAGGTCACGCGCGGCGAGGGCAAGGTCATCCCCTCGACCAAGACGCAGGTCATCCAGAACCTGGAGGGCGGCATCCTGGCCGAGCTTTCGGTTCGCGAAGGCGACATCGTCCAGGAGGGAGCCGTCCTCGTGCGCATCGACAACACCATGGCGCGCGCCAACTTCCGTGACCTCCGCGGCCAGTACCTGGCCCTCGTTGCCGAAGCGGTGCGGCTCCAAGCGATGATCAGCGGTGCCCAAAGCGTGAGCTTTCCCGACGAAGTCCTGAAGGACGCCCCCGAAGAGGCGAGCGCTCAAACCCACCTCTTCGAGGCGCAGCGCCGTCAAATCGAGGCCCAGATCGCTGTTCTGGAATCCCAGAAGAACCAGCGCCAGCAGGAGATCAAGGAGGCGCAAAGCAAACGAGCCCAGCTATCCGGAAGCCTGCGTCTGGCCCGCGAGGAGATGGCCATCACCGAACCCTTGGTCCGCAAGTCGTTGCTGCCGCGCCTCGACCTGATCAGGATCGAACGGCAGGTGAGCGACCTCGAAGGCGAAATCCGCACCATCAACGCCACCATTCCGCGCCTGGAGACAGCGCACGCCGAGGCGGAGAACCGGATCCAGGAGCTGGTCGTCTCTACCCGCGCGGAGATGTCCAACGAGCTGCGCGAAGTTCGCAGCCGCAGCCACTCGGTCAGCGAGACGCTCCTCGCCAGCGGCGACCGGGTTACCCGCACCGAAGTCAGATCTCCTGTCTACGGCACCGTAAAACAGATAAAATTCAATACATTAGGGGGTGTTATTCAACCTGGAGAGGATATCATGGAGATCGTGCCCCTGGACGATACCCTCTTGATCGAGGCACAGGTCCGGCCGGCCGACATTGCCTTTCTGCGCCCAGGTCAAAAGGCCATCATCAAGGTCTCCGCCTATGACTTCTCGATCTACGGCGGCCTGGCCGCCACTCTCGAGCAAATCAGCGCCGACACTATCAAGGACGAACGCGGCGACCCCTTCTACCGCGTCTATTTGCGGACCACGGAGAACGCGCTCAGCCGCCACGGCGAGGCCTTGCCGATCATTCCCGGCATGACCGCCACCGCCGAGATCCTGACCGGGGAGAAGTCGGTTCTCGACTATCTCCTCAAGCCGCTCTTGAAGGCCAAGGACCGCGCCTTGAGCGAACGATAACGGGGCCCTGCGGCACGCCCGGTTAAGGGTCCCTTCACCAGACATCGCAATAAACATTAAAGACTGATTTGCCAGACTTCCCCGTTCTTATTTGCATGAAGGGAATTCCGGTGAACCGGCGCCGTTTCGTAATTACCTCGGCCGCAACGGCCTGCGCACTGGTCGGCGGCGGATTGCCCGGCGGGGTGATGGGTGGGCTACTTGCCCGGCGCAATGCCGCCGCCGTCACTCTTGAAGACGCCATCCAGAGCCTGCCGAACCGGGGACAGAGTATCTTCGGCTCGACTGAAGTCGCCTCCCGGTCGTTCAGGGCCCTGCCGCAGTGGCAGCGGGTTCTCCGGCGCATGAAGATCGAAGGACCGGCGTTGGGCGACTGCGCCAATGGCGAGGGGAGCTGCGATCAAAGCGCCCTGGAAGCCTGGCGGCGCATTATCGCCGCGACGCGCGGTCACGAGCGCGCTCACGCGCTGCGCCAGGTCAACCGCTATTTCAACCGCTGGCCCTATAAGGAAGATACAGAGATCTATGGGATGCGCGAATATTGGGCCAGCCCCATGGAGTTCCTGCGGCGCTCAGGCGACTGCGAGGACTTCGCCATCGCCAAGTTCTTCGCCTTGCGCCAACTCGGCTTCGGTAACGAAGAGCTGCGGGTGATCATCGTCTGGGACAGGATTCGCGTGATCGGGCACGCCGTCCTTGCGGTTTATGAAAAGCATGACATCCTGATCCTCGACAGTCTGACGGATCGGATTCTGTCGCACTGGAAATACAAGCAGTACGTGCCTCAGTACTCCATGAACGAGACGACGCGATGGGCCCACGTCAAGGTCTGAAGGTCGTCTCGAGCCGCCGTGAGTTGCCGTGCATGGCCGAACGAACTCACAGCCCACCCGAAGCCGATTTACTCGGCAGCGCGCCCGTGTTGGAACCGCCTTCCAGCAAGAGGATGGCGATCCTGGCGCTCTGTGCTCTGTTGGCCATCGTGCTGCTGATCGGTGCCGTCGCCTGGGTGCTGGTCACGGAAAAACGGACCGAGCTCATCGCCGATGCGCGTGCGCGCCTCACCCTCACCGCCGAGGGCCGGGCAGAGGTCCTGACCACCTGGCTATCGGGGCGCACCGCTCAATCGGAGCGGGTTTCGAAGAGCGAGCTCTTCCGGCTCCTCGCCACCGAGATCGACAATGCCGGCGGCGATATCTCGGAGGGTGCCGACCCCTCGGGCTCGCAAGGCGGCCCCTTGGTCGAGCAGATCCCCCTGATCGAACGGGTGCTGACCGACTTCGCGGTCGATGCCGGGTTCGAGGCCAGCTACCTCGTCGCGCGTGACGGCGTCCCCGTTGCCGCCAGCGCCACCTCTCCGCCCCTCTCCGAGGCCGCGCGAGAGCTCGCCGAGGCGGCTGTCCAATCGCGGCGGACCGGCTATGGCCAGCTACGCGGGACGCAGCTCGGCCCGGCCGTCGAGATCGCCCTACCCATCATTTCGGCGCAAGCGGACCCCGAGCACGGCCCGCCGGTCGGCGCGCTCGTGCTGACGGTTCCTTTGGCCGCGGGACTGGCCCTGGCGTTGGAGCCGCCGCCGTTGTCACCGCCCGATGCGCGGCAAGGCTTGATCGAGGTCCGCGATGACGGGCTCTACTTGCTGACCGAGGCCGCCGCCGCGCCGCAAGGCCCGCTCACGCTCGAGGTCGAGGCGTCGCTGTCCGGCGGCCTGCCTTTCGCCGAACGGACAGGGCTGCTGGGCAATGCCCGGGCCTACTCCCTCGCCATGCCCTTGGAGGGCCCGCCGTGGCTGTTTCTGCGCGAACGAGATGCGGCCGCCACGCTCGCGCCGCTCACCGGCCACGCCATCATCATCGGTTCCTTCACGACCTTGGTAATCGCCCTTCTGGCGGGGCTTTTCGCCGCTTTCTGGTGGCGCTTGGCCAATCATCACAGCAAGTCCCTGGCCGACCAGTACATCGATCTGGCGGGGCGCATCGACGCCCAAAAGCGATTTCTGGACAGCATCGCCGGGTCGGTCGAGGAGTTGATCGGCTTGAAGGGCGTCGACGGCGTCTACCGCTATGTCAACAAGGCCTTCGCCAAATCCCTCGGCCGGACGCCCCGGGAGGCCGTGGGGCTCGATGATTTTACCTGCTTCGGCGGCGCCGCCGCCGAGCGGCTGAAAATCAGCGACGAACGTGCCCTGAATTCGGGTCACCCGGTCACGGTGACCGAAGAGGTGACCCTGAGCGGTGACAAGCGGGTCCTGCAGGTCTCGAAGGTCCCTTACCAATCGGCCGATGAGGCGCCTGGTCTGGTGACCGTCGCGCGCGATGTGACCGAGATCCTGGACGCGCAGCGCCGGCAACGCCAAAGAATGATCCAGATGGTGAGCGCCTTGGTGCGCGCCGTCGAGCTTCGCGACCCCTATCTCGCCGGGCATTCGCGCCGGATTGCGGGCTTGGCGGTCGCCATTGGCGAGCGGATGGACCTTTCCGAGGACGACATCGCAACGCTGGAAACAGCGGCCCACCTTTCCCAGATCGGCAAGCTGAAGGTGCCACGCGAGATCCTCACCAAGCCCGCGCGTTTGGAGGGCGCGGAGCGGGCCGAGGTCGAACGGCACATCGACTATGCCTTGGACATCCTCAAGGATATCGACTTCGACCTACCGGTCTTGGAGAGCCTGGCCGAGATGCACGAACGCCTCGACGGCACGGGATATCCAAAGGGCCTTTCGGGTGACGCCATCTCGCTGCGCGGGCGCATCCTGGGCGTCGCCGACGTGTTCGCGGCCCGCATCGAGCCGCGCGGCTATCGCCCCGTCATATCCGTCGAGGCGGCCCTACAGATCCTGGCCAGCAACCCCGGACGCTACGACCAGAAGGTGGTGGAGGTCTTGCGCTCGGTCATGACCTCCATCGAGGGCGAGAAGCTGGTCGCCGGCCTCGCCGCTTCATAATTGCGCCTACCTCGCTTGAGCCGATTGATTAAACGGACGCGTTAGGTCACCCTGGGACCCGGTGTTTCAGTCCGATAGGTTGGTTCCCATGACAGATCTCTTCGCCGATGCGGTCGGCACGGTTTCCATCACCAACGGGGTCCTGCGAGTCGAGCTGGTGCAGCTCCGGCCAAACAGCGCCGGTGACAAGCTGACGCCTTACTCCGTGGGGGTCTTGCACATGCCGGCGGGTAGCCTGAAAAACGTCACGATGCGACTAGCCGGCTTGCTGGAGAAATCCGAGGAACGGCGAAAGGGAGGTAAGGCCGCGGCCGAGATCGTGACCGACGAGCCGAGCGTCCCTCCGGGTGGTATCGAGGAAGCCCTGACGAAACTCTGAACCCGCGGCCCCGGCCGATCCTCAGAGCAAGTCGATCTCCGCCACGCGGTTCGCCTGTTCGCGCACGCCATCGCCGGTGTCGACCAGCGGCTGGGTTTGGCCGACCGCCTCTGAAGTGATGCGCGAGCGTAACAGGCCGCCTTCGATCAAGGCGCCGACCACGGAATTGGCCCGCCGCTCTGAAAGCGCTTGGTTGTAGTCGACCGGGCCGGAGGTATCGGCATGGGCAACCACCCGGATCGTGGCGCCCGAGAACTCGGCCGTCGCGGCGAGAACCTCCTCGACCACGCGCATGCCCTCCTCGCGCAGCTCGGACCTGTCGAAGGCGAAGTAGACCAGGAACGATCGCGGATGCTCGGCCATCGCCGACATCGGCGAGAGCTCGCGCTCATAGGTATCGAATTCGGTCAGCTCATAGGTCGCCGCGGCCTCGGCGGCGGCAATCGCATCCTCATAAGCGGCTTGGCACTCGGCCGCCTCTTCGACCTCGCCATCGGACACCGCGGCGATCCAACAGTCATAGAAGACTTGAGCGTTGGCGGAATCCTTCGGCGCTTCCAAGCGGGCCCCGCGCTCGAAGGCGCGGTGGATGCGGTCGTAAGCGTCGCGGAAAGAGGCGCGCTGCGCTTCATCCAGTTCGCGGTCGTCAGGGTGCTCGGGCAACACGACCGAATTGCGTCCGGCCGTGCGGGCTTTGTGCTTGAACCGCTCGGCATCGGGGAAATCCCACTGGTTTGCGTCCAACCACTGATCACCGTCCCGGTCCGATAGCTCGCTGTAACCGGCCGCGAGGGTCTGGTTGAAGGCAACGCTGTCGGTGGCGTCGATGCCAAGCAGGCGGGTATCGAAGAGAGAGCCGAAGGGATGCTCGAATACGTGCTCGTTGGGCGTGTTGAAGACGAAGGCCTCCGCCTTGCCGGCAAAGCCCATACCCAGAGCCAGAACCGCTCCAACCCAGAAGCGAGCCTTCATGTTCATGGCGATTGTCCCTCTGCCCATTCGACCGCGCCGAGATCCAGCCCCCCGAATGCGCAGGGCCGAAAAACACGACAACTAATACGATCATACAAGACGGAAGGTAAACCACCAATAAAGGTATTTCAGCATCCCCAGGCGCCCGTTGGCCGCCGGTTTGGGGTGGACAGCAGCTTACCAGCCCCCCTCGGTCAGCCAGGCTTCGACTTCGGGCAGGCGATCGTATCCCCAGAAAGGCTCACCATCGACAATGATGAAGGGAGATCCGAAGATCCCCTTTTCGATCCCGTCCCCGACCTCGCGGCGCAGGCGGTCCTTCACCTCCTGCGAGGCAATTGCCGCGCTCAACGCTTCGGCATCGAGACCGGCGCCGGCGGCCGTCTCCAACACGGTCTCGGCCCGGCTGATTTCTTTACCCTCGACGAAGACCGTCGCGTAAAGGGCCCGCGCCAGCGTCTTGGCCGCGTCCGGATCGTCGTCCACCAACGCGTAGTAGGCCCGGCAGGCCGCGACGGAGGCGAAGGGAAAAGTCTCGGGCACGACCAACGGCACGCCCAGTCGCCGGGCCGAGCGAGCGACGTCGCGCCGCGCATAGTCC
>JBFELD010000132.1:0-6893 GCA_041552375.1 Kiloniellaceae bacterium
GACTGTCTGGCCATGACCGAGCCGGAGGCGGGCTCCGACGTGCGCTCGATGCGCACCCGGGCCCAGCGCGATGGCAAGGACTTTGTGATCAACGGGCAAAAGCACTTCATCACCAACGGAACGGTGGCGGACTATATCGTGCTCTTCGTTGCCACCGGCGAGGAGGAGAGCGTGCGTGGCACCAGGAAGAAGATCACCTGCTTTCTCGTCGACTGCGACACGCCCGGGGTCGAGGTGCGGCGCGGCCCCGCTTGCGTTTCCCACCGCGGGCTGCACCAGGCGGAGATCTTCTTCACCGATGCCCGGGTGAGCGAGGATCAGATCCTGGGTGAGGAGCACCGGGGCTTCGATGTCGCCAACGAATGGCTGAGCGCCACACGCTTGGAGGTCGCTGCCATGTGCGTCGGCCGGGCCCAGCGGGCGCTGGAAATATGTGTGGAGTGGAGTGCGTCGCGCAGCCAGTTCGGCCAGACCATCGGCAAGTTCCAGGGTGTTTCGTTCAAGCTCGCCGACATGGCCGCGCGCATCAAGGCGGCCGAGCTTTTGACCCTGGAGGCGGCCTGGAAATCCGACCAAGGTACAATGACCGATATGGACGCGGCCATCGCCAAGCTGCAGGCGACCGAGATGCTGGCCTACGTCACCGACGAGGCGGTACAGATCTTCGGCGGCATGGGCCTGATGAACTCCATGCCGGTCGAGCGGATGTGGCGCGACGCTCGGGTCGAGCGGATCTGGGACGGCACCAGCGAGATCCAACGCCACATCATCGCGCGTGGCTTGCTGCGCCCGCACGAGCGCTGAGCGCGCATCGGCGATGGCCAGCACGGCTCAAAGACGCAACATCGCCCGCCTTTTGCGGCCGACCTCCATTGCCTTCATCGGCGGCAAGGACTTGAGGCTGCCGATCGACTCCTGCCGCAAAATTGGATTTACCGGTGAGATGTGGGCGGTCAACCCTCACCGTGGGCAGATCGCCGGTATGCCGTGCTACCGCAGCCTCGACGATCTGCCGGCCGTGCCCGACGCCGCCTTCGTCGCGGTCAATGCGGGGCTCACCGCCGGCGTGCTGCGTGAATTGAACCGCATTGGGGCCGGAGGGGCGGTTGGCTATGCCGCCGGCTTCGCCGAGCTTGGCGAGGGCGGACGGGCCTTGCAGCAAGAGCTGGTCGAGGCGAGCGGCGATTTGGCGGTGCTTGGCCCGAATTGCTACGGCCTCTTGAACTACCTGGATGGCGTGGCGCTGTGGGCCGATACCCATGGCGGCGAGCGCGTCGGCGAGGGCGTTGCCGTGGTCTCGCAGAGTGGCAATGTCTCGTTGAACCTCACCATGGCTGAACGCTCGCTTCCCTTGGCTCAGGTGATCGCCGTCGGCAACCAGGCGGTCCTCGGGCCGGGCGACTTCATCGAGCCTCTTCTGGACGATCCCAGGATCAAGGCCATCGGGCTTTACATGGAAGGGCTGGACGATGTGGAGACCTTCAGTCGCGCCGCGCTCAAGGCCTTGGAGCGGGGCGTGCCGCTGGTTGTCCTCAAGTCCGGCCGATCGGCGGTGGCGACCCGCATCACCGCCAGCCACACGGCCTCGCTCGCCGGGGAGGATCGGCTCTACGACGCTCTTTTCGAGCGGCTTGGGGTGCTACGCGTGTCGAGCCTCACGGCCTTCGTCGAGACCCTCAAGATGCTGGGGTTGCACGGCCCCCTGGCCGGTGACCGCCTGGGCGTGGTGGCCTGCTCGGGCGGCGATGCGGCGCTGCTTGCCGACGTCGTCGATCGCGAGGGGCTCACCTTACCGTCACTCACCGAGGTCGAGCGCGCGGAGGTCGGCGAGCATGTGACGCGAATCACGACGATCGAAAATCCGCTCGACTACAACACTGTCATTTGGGGCCGAAGAGACGAGCAGGAAGGATGCTTTGCCGCGGTCATGAGAGCGCGCATGGACGCGACGGCGTTGATCCTCGACTATGCGCGCGACGGTCTGCCCGGGGCGGAATGCTGGGATATCGCGGTCGACGCCTTGATCGGGGCGAGCAAGCGAACCGGCGCGCTCGGGGTCGTGGTGGCGACCCTTCCCGAGCTTCTGCCGGCGCGGGTGCGCTCGCGGCTGATCGCGGCGGGATTGGTCCCACTGCAGGGCCTGGAGGAGGCAATCATCGCCCTGGGGGCGGCTTGGCGCTACCATCGCCGCCGATCGGAGATCCTCGAAGAAAGCGCGCTCGATACTTTACTTTTGCCGGCGGCCCGCCTTCCCGACGGCGTTGTCGGGACCTTGGACGAAGGGGAGAGCAAACGGTTGCTTGCCGAGTACGGCCTGCCGCTTGCTCCGGGCCGGGTCGTGGGCCGAGACGAGCTGGCGGCGGCGGCGGCCGATCTGGGCTATCCCCTGGCGCTCAAGGCACTGGCGCCCGATCTGATCCACAAGACCGAGGTTGGGGCGGTGGCTCTCGGTCTCAGTGACGAGGCCGCGCTCCTGGCCGCGGCAGCGCGGATGCGCGACCTCGGCGATCGCTTCTTGCTCGAGCGCATGGTCGAGGACGCCATGGCCGAGGTCATCGTCGGCGTGAAGAATGATCCCAGGCTCGGCTTGGCGCTGCTGATCGGCAGCGGCGGCGTCTTGGCAGAGCTGGTCGCGGATGTGGCCTGGGTGCTTCTCCCCTGCGGCCGCGCGGCGATGGCGGCGGCCATCTCCGGTCTCAAGGTGGCGAAGGTGATCGAAGGTCATCGCGGCCGGCCGGCGGGCGACCTTGATGCCTTGCTGGACGCGATCCAGGCGATCGCCGACACTGCGTTGGCCGAGCGTGAGAGGTTGGTCGAGCTCGACGTCAATCCCATTCTCGTGCGGCCGCGTGGGCAAGGTGTCGTCGCCGTCGACGCGACCATCAGGTTGGCGAAGGAAGAAATGTAGCAGCGAGTCAAGGAGGTGGTGTGATGACGGAGGCGGTCAAGCTGGAGCGCCGCGGTGCGGTGCTGGAAGTCACGCTGGATCGGCCCAAGGCCAACGCGATCGATGCCGCGACCAGCCGGGCGATGGGAGAGGCTTTCTGCGCCTTTCGTGATGATCCGGAATTGGCCTGCGCCATTCTGACCGGGGGCGGTGATCGTTTCTTTTCCGCCGGTTGGGACCTCAAGGCGGCCGCCGCCGGGGAGAGCCCCGATGCCGATTTCGGGCCTGGCGGCTTCGGCGGCATCTCCGAGCTTTTCGACCTGCATAAGCCGGTGATCGCGGCGGTCAACGGGCAAGCGGTCGGCGGCGGGTTCGAGCTGATGTTGGCATGCGATATGGCGGTCGCGAGCGAGGATGTTCAATTCTGGCTGCCGGAGGCGCGGCTCGGCATCCTTGCCGATTCGGCGCTTCTGCGTCTGCCCAAACGTCTGCCACGAGCGATCGCCATTGAGCTTCTGATGACCGGGCGGCGTATGGACGCCGCGGAGGCCCTGCGTTGGGGCTTGATCAACCGGGTCGTCTCGGCCGGGGAGTTGATGGCCGAGGCGCGCGAGCTGGCCGATGAAGTGGCGGCCTCGGCGCCGCTCTCCCTCGCGGTGATCAAGGAGGTCGCCGCCGCCAACGAGACGCGTAGCGTTGCAGAGGGCTATGCCCTCTACCGCTCGGGTGAGCTGGAGGTTTACGAACGCGTCCTCGCTTCCGAGGACGCGCAGGAAGGCCCGCTCGCCTTCACCGAGAAAAGAGCGCCGGTTTGGAAGGGCAGATAAGACGGCTCACCTAAGTCTGTTCACGGGACCACCGCCGCGGACGGGGGTGGACGATACCTGACGGATCTGCAATCTAGGCCCGAATTGTCGAAGAACTCGCACGTCTTGGTCTTACCAATCCGGTGAGGTGGTGGCATAGTCATGCGGCGACCCTGGGGTTCGCAATCTCGGTTCGGTCATTCATTCATCAGCGGGAGAGCTTTCATGCCCATGCGAAGAGACGCCTTCGCGATGTTGGTTGCCGTCCTTGTAATCCTGTGCATGGCGCCAATGGGAAGAGCATTGGGACAGACCGGCGCCGGCGAAATGAAGGACGTCGCCGCCATGAAGCTTAAAGCGTCCGGATTCGGCGAGGCGGCCAAAGCCTGCGGGTTGGATCGTGCGATGGCCATCGATGCCTTCATCGGCCCCCTTCGCGTGGCCGGTCTCGAGATCGTGCCGCAGGCGTCGGGCTATTGGTTATTGCTGCGGGTCACGACAATCCCCTGGCATGACGACACCTGCGTTTCCTATGTCGAGACCGGGGTTTTTCAGACCACCCGCTACACCAACACGGCAACCCTTTCCGAGCGGGTCGGGAACGTGCAACATTGGGTCGACGGGGGCCTTTTCGTTTCCGCCCGGTCCGGCCATGCAGGCGCCGTCGAGCAGGGCTTCCGCGCTCTTGGGCAGCGGGTGGCCGATAGGTGGCGGCAGGATCAGGCTCCTTGACCGGCACGCTCGCTTTCCTGGCGCTGCCGAGCCGGACAGGCTCGCCGGCGCGCTCATCGCCCTTAAAGGATTACGTGTGATTGTCTTGCCATGACCGACCCTAGCAAGCCCCCGAAAGCTTATCGAGATGCTGCGTTTCTCTCCAGTGCGCGCGCGCGGCCGCTGCGTATGTTGGCGGAGTATCTCGAGCCCGAGGATCGCTTTAGCGACAATCGCGTCGAGGACACGATCGTCTTTTACGGCTCGGCGCGCATCATATCGCGTGAGGACGCCACGCAACGCCTTGAAGAGGCCAAAGCCGGCAAAGGTCATATCGAGGAGGCCGAGCGCCTCTTAGAGATGTCGCGCTTCTACGATGCGGCGCGCGAGCTGTCGAAGCGGCTGACCCAATGGTCCAAAGGCTTGACCGAGAGCGACCGGCGTTTCGTCATTTGCTCGGGTGGCGGCCCCGGGATCATGGAGGCCGCTAACCGTGGCGCCTCGGAAGCCAAGGGGGTCAACATCGGCCTCGGCATCTCCCTGCCGCACGAGGAAGGGGCCAATCCTTTCGTCAGTCGCGAGCTGGTGTTCCAGTTTCACTATTTCTTCATGCGGAAGTTCTGGTTCACCTACATGGCCAAGGCGGTGATCGTCATGCCGGGGGGGTTCGGCACGCTGGACGAGCTGTTCGAGACCTTGACCCTGGTCCAGACCGGCAGGGTGAAGAAGAAAATGGCCATCGTGCTGTTTGGGCAGGACTACTGGTCGAAGGTGCTCAACCTTGAGGCGCTGGTCGAGTTCGGCACCATATCGCCGACCGATCTCGATCTCTTCATCATCACCGATTCGATCGACGAGGCCTTCGACTACGTCACCCGCGAGCTCGAGCACTACGGGTTGGACCAACCCGGCCCCCATCTCTGACCACTAGATCGCGGATCGTCGAAGCCATCTTAAGGCGAAGCCGGATGGATTAAGATGTTTGCCGTTCCAGTTCGATTACGGCTATCCTCTCGGTAACGATGGCTGGAAGGGTCCGGGGCGGACCGAACGCGGACCTGATGACCATCGTCAACAGGGAGAGAAACATGAGATCATATCGTGTTGCCCGGATCACCGGGCGGATCGTAACAGCCGCCGCGGCGCTCGCCTTTGTAACGAGCAGCGCTTTGGCCGATACGGAGCTTACCGTCTATACCGCCGTCGAGGCAGAGGATCTCAAGCGCTATGCCGAGGCCTTCAACGAGGATCATCCCGACATCACAATCAAATGGGTGCGGGACTCGACGGGTATCGTCACCAACAAGCTTCTGGCCGAGAAGGACAACCCCCAGGCCGACGTGATTTGGGGCCTGGCGGCGACCAGCCTCATGCTGATGAAGAACGAAGGCATGCTGGAGGCCTACGCGCCGGGCGGTCTGGATATGCTCGACAAGAACTTCCGTGACGCGGATAACCCTCCCTACTGGACCGGCATGGACGCCTGGGTGGCGGCGGTCTGCGTCAACACCGTCGAGTCCGAAAAGCACGGCTTGCCGATGCCGACGTCCTGGGAAGACCTCACCAAGCCGGTCTATAAGGGCCACTTGGCGATGCCCAATCCCGGGTCCTCGGGGACCGGGTTCCTGGACGTCTCGAGCTGGCTGCAGATATTCGGCGAGGAGGGCGGTTGGGCCTTCATGGACCGCCTGCACGAGAATATCGACCACTACACCCATTCCGGCTCGAAGCCTTGCAAACAGGCGGCCGCGGGCGAAATTCCCATCGGTATCTCCTTTGCCTTCCGTGGCGCGAAATCGAAAGCGCAAGGGGCGCCCCTCGAGATCATCATCCCCAAGGAAGGGATCGGTTGGGACATGGAGGCGACCGCGATCGTCGCGGGAACCGACAAGCAGGAGGCCGCGCAAAAGCTGGTCGACTGGTCGATTAGTGAGAAAGCCAATCGCCTCTACAACGAAGGCTATGCGGTTGTTGCCATTCCCGGCATCGCCAAGCCCGTGGAGCACTTTCCCGAAGGCATCACCGAGGCGATGATCGACAACGATTTCGAATGGGCAGCGGCCAACAAGGCCAAGATCATCGAGGATTGGACCAAGCGCTACGACGCCAAGTCGGAGCCCAAGGGCTAAGGGAGGAGCAATCCTCCATATGGCCGGCTGAAGCCGTTGGAGCGCTTTGGCCGGCCATCCCTCGATCGCCGCCCTCCGTGCGGCGAGCACGATTGCATCCGAGCCGCCGCCGGTAGCGGACCCACACCGGTGCGGCGCCAGCCGCAAAGCGGGTGCCGAGATGAGTGAGACGGCGACATCCAATACAACGACCCGTGAGCCTTACCTGAAGGTCACGAACCTCACCAAGAAGTTCGGGGCTTTCGTCGCCCTCCAAGACATCTCGCTCGAGGTGATCGAGGGTGAGTTCGTGTGCTTTTTGGGGCCGTCGGGCTGCGGCAAGACGACCTTGTTGCGGGCGATCGCCGGGCTGGATATACA
>JBFELD010000133.1:0-6832 GCA_041552375.1 Kiloniellaceae bacterium
CGCCGCCGTCTCGGCGGCCGCGTCTTTCCCACGCAAGCTAGTAATCTTCCAGATTTCGGCCCTTGGTCGCGGAGAGGTCGTCCGGTTTGGAGACGCTCTCATCGACGTAGTAGCCGGCCGCCTTCTTGGCGTCCATCTCGACCTGGGCATCCGGGGGGATCAACTCGTCCGGGATCGGCACCTGCTCGCCAATGGCGATGCCTTGACGCACCAGGGCGTCGCGCTTCATGTTGCTCATCGACACGAAACGGTCGATGCGCTCAACCCCCAGCCAGTGAAAGACGTCGGGCATCAACTCCTGAAAGCGCATGTCCGGCACGCCGGCGACGCACTCGGTGCGCTCGAAGTAGCCGGCTGCGTTGTCCCCTTCCGGGTGACGCTTGCGGGCGTTGTAGACCAGGAACTTGGTGACCTCGCCCAGTGCCCGCCCCTCTTTCCGGTTATAGACGACCAGGCCGGCGCCGCCTTTCTGCGCCTCTTCGATGCAAACCTCGATGCCGTGGGTCAGATAGGGCCGGCAGGTGCAGATGTCGGACCCGAATACGTCCGATCCGTTGCATTCGTCATGCACCCGGCACGCGACCGAGCGGTTCTTGTCCCACAGCGCGGTAATGTCGCCGAAGATATAAAGCGTCATGCCGCCGATCGGCGGTAGGAAGATCTTGAGGTCTGACCGGGTCACGAGCTCCGGGAACATGCCGCCCGTGTGCTCGAAAAGATTTCGCCGCAGCGTCGATTCGGAAATGCCGAAGCGCTTGGCGATCCCCGGCAGGTACCACACAGGCTCGATCGCCGCCTTGGTGACCGAGGCCTCGCCGGTCTCCATCAGCGTCTCGCCGTCGGCTTCGAGGCGGCCTGCTGCGATCGCCTCCTTCAACTCGTGCAGGGTGATGCGGGCGCGAGTGACGGCGATGGTTGGGCGGATGTCGTGGCCGCGCTCGATGAGGTCGGCGAAGTCCTCGGCGATCATATGGCCGTGTGGATCGAGCGAGACGATGCGCTCCGGGTCGGCCCACTGTGGAAAAGGCCCGATCTTTGCCGTTGGATTGGTGTTCGTCAGGTCTGCCCGGTGCACCGGATCCAAGGAGCCCGAGGCGATGGCAAGCGCCCGGTACAGCGCGTAGGCCCCGGCATGAGCGCCGATGACATTGCGCTCCCCGGGGTTGGTGAAGGTGCCCACCACCGGCCCGCGCGCGATCGGGTCGGCCGCGCCCCACCGGATCGGAAAGGCCCCTTCCCTATCGCCGCGAGGATGCGATGTGAGCACGATGTGCCGCGATACCGTGTCCGTCTTATCCATGATCGAGCCGATCCATTACAACTTCTTACAGAGGTCCGCGCGCGGGTGTCCGGGCAAACGCCGAGCCGGCTATTGCGACCTGATTAGCGAAACTGTCAAGTATAAGATTAAACGACCATAAAGTCGCTAGCCAGCGAGACTCTTCACATCATTGTAATATCGAGGTTCGCGGCGGGCGTCCGCAATGCCTTGCGCGCGACCGGCCTGGCACCCATCTTTGCTTTTGATAAGCGTGGCTCCCAGCCCCGCAAGTTGCAAGGAGGTGGGTCGACGATGGAGTGGTTGAAGAGCATCTACGACAATGCCATGTCCAACGCGGAGCGGATGACGGGCGGCTACGCCGCATCGGAGGAGTCGCGCTTTGGTCTTCTGATCGCCATTCTTGCGGCGGTCGCCGCCGGGATCGCTCTCAATGCCTTCCTGCGCAGCCGCCGCGGCCAGAGGCGCGACGACGACGAGCGTCGCTGACCGGGGGCAACGCGGGATCAGGCTTTATCGGCGGCGAACCGCGAGCGCCAGAGCGGGTGTGCCATCTTCTCCGCATACTCTGTGAACATGATGTTGAAGGCGATGGAGATCCGTTCGCTATCGGACCGGTTGACGTCGACCGAGTGGACCAGCCAGGACGGAAACATCAGGATGCGCCCCTCCCGGACGGGAAGGTGTGCTTGGACCGCGTTGACCTGATCGACCTCCCGAACGTGCGGGGCGATGATCGCGGTTTGAATGCGCGGGTCGTTGAAGCTGATGGTATCGGCCCCCGCCTTCACCTTGGGATAGTAGACGCCACTTAAGTAGTTGTTGGGGTGGGAGTGCCCCGGATGACTGGTTCCGGGGGGATTTATGTTGGCCCAACAGCCGGTTATTCGGAACCCCTCGTAATCTACCTTTAGAAACGTGAGGGCCTGCCGGCTGGCCTCTTCGGCATATTCGATGAAGGACTGGAACGCCGGCTTCTCGTGCAGGAACTGATCGGTCTGCCAGGTCTCGCCGGGCCCCAATTCCGGCCGGGGAGAGATCAGGGCCTCGATCTCGCGGACCAACGCGGCGTTGAGCCGTGCGGCCTCGTCCGGTTTCAGGTCGTAGGCCCAGAGGTGAGTTGGGAAAAGAGGAAGGACCGCCTTATCTTGGAACATCGGGCTCACTCCTTGCGGTCGCGCATTGAGGGTGTGGGACCAAAAGCACAGTGCCTGACCCTTGTCCAGGTCGTCTGGATGCTTGTCAAGGCGCCGCCCCCCCTCTACACCGAAAACGCTGAAAGGATCGATCCGATCGCTTGGGACAGGATCTTCGAATGCAAGTATTCCGTCACTACGACAGCACACCGCCGGATCTTCGCGGCGCCGTGGTGGCGATCGGCAATTTCGACGGCGTCCATCGTGGCCATCAGGAGATCATCGCCAAGGCGGCGCGCTTGGCGCAAGAGCTCGGCTGCGCCCATGCGGTGCTGACCTTCGAGCCTCACCCGCGCAGTGTCTTCAGCCCGGCTAGCGAGCCCTTTCGGCTGACCCCTTTTCGCTTGAAGGTGCGTCTGATCGAGGCGCTGGGTGTCGACGCGCTCTTCGCCATTCCCTTCGACCTCGATTTCGCCAAGCGCAGCGCCGAGGACTTCGTCACCTCCGTGTTGGTGGACGGACTGGGCGTGCGCTACATCGTGGTCGGCGACAATTTCCGTTTTGGCCGCAAGCGCGCGGGCGACATAGATCTTCTGGTTGAGATGGGGCGCGTGGGTGGCTTTGGCGTCACCTCGGTGGAGCTGTTGACCGCCGAGAACGAAGAAGCCTATTCCTCCAGCCTGATCAGGGACTATCTGAAATCGGGCAACCCGACGCGCGCGGCCTTGCTCCTCGGCCGTTATTGGGAGATCGAGGGCCGAGTCCAGTCGGGGGACCGGCGCGGACGCACCATCGGCTTTCCGACCGCGAACCTGCCGCTTGGCGAAACCTTGCATCCCGCTTACGGCGTCTATGCCGTGCGCGCGGGCGTGGAGGGGTCACGCGAGGTCACTTGGCATTCCGGTGTCGCCAACCTCGGCCTGCGGCCGACGGTCGCGGGCGACACGCCTCAGCTCGAGGTCCATCTTTTCGATTTCGACGAGGACATCTATGGCCGTCACATGCGCGTGGCCTTGGTCGATTTCCTGAGACCGGAGCGCAAATTCGACGGCTTGGAGGCCCTCAAGCAGCAGATCGCAGAGGACAGCGCACGCGCCCGCGCGATCCTGAAGCTCGAGGAGTGGGAGGCAGACTGGCCCGCCGGTGCCCTATTGCCGGACAAGCCCGAGCCCTAAAGGGGTGATCAACCGCCCTGACCGGTCAGGGCGAAGACGGCAACCTTCTCCCGACGGCCCCGGATCGGCTGATCTCCGAGCGGCTTCAGCTCGAACCTCTCGCTCAACCCCTCGACCAGTGCGCCGGAGACCAGGATGTTGACCTGCGCGTCGACGTTACCCAGCGTCTTTCCCAACTCTTGCAAACGCTCGGCAACGTTCACCGCGTCGCCAACGACGGTGTAGTTGATACGCATCGGGCTGCCGATGTTGCCGACCAGGACCCGGCCGATATGCATGCCGATGCGCACCCTGACCGGTGCCCGGCCGGCGGCGGCCCAAGCTTCGTTGAAGCGAAGCTGCTTCTCCTTGATCGCAACTGCCGCACGGCAGGCCCGGTCCGCGAGGTCGTCATAGGTCTCCGGCGCGCCCCAGACGGCCATCACGCCATCGCCGGTGAACTTGTCCACGGTTCCGCCCTCGCGCTCGACGCTGGCGGCGATCAGCGAGAAATGGTCGTTGAGAAAGGCCGCCGTCTCGGCCGCGCTCATCCCCTCCGAGAGGGGCGTGAAGTCCAGAATATCGGTGAACATGATGACGACGTCGCGAAAGCTGCTCTCCAGGCCAGGATCGCGGTGGAACTTGATCAGGCGCCGGACCAGGTTCTTGGGCACGTAACGCTCGAACCAGCGGATCCCCTCGAGCATCGTGTTGAAAGAAGCGGCCGCATCGTTGAGTTCCCTGAAGAAACTCTCTGGGATGTCCTGAACCGACTCCAGCTCCAGGTGATAGATGCGCGTCGCGCCCTCCGACAGACGCCGCACCGGGCGCGCGATCTGGCGCCCGATAATGGCCGCCATCACCGCCGACAGAAGCGAGATGACGGCGCAGAACATCACGGCCCACTTGAAGCGCAGAACCTCGCTCAGCATGTCGCCGGAGAGGAAATAGGTGCCGACGCGCAGGACCTCGGTGCCGTAGCCCTCGACCGGCCGGTGAATGAAGACGTAATCGCTACCGCCCATGGCAACGGCATGAATGCCCGGTCCCTCCAGGACCATGCGCTCCATATATCCGAGCTCACGCTCCTCCCAGATCGACGAGAGGATCGGATCGCCGAAGCGCATCAATTCAGGCAAGGGTGACAAGCGCGTCAGACCGTCATACCCGAAGGCCATCAGGGGGTGGGCCAGGATGTGGTCGTGGCCGTAGAGGATGAAGGCATTGGCGCCGAACTCGGACTCCAGCTCCGAGACGAACTCCGACAAGAGCTGCAACGAGACCATCGCGATCAAGACGCCCGCGAACTCGCCCTCCCGCCACAGCGGCAGCGCGTAAGCGAGCAAGGCCTCGCCGTATTCCTCACGCCAGATCAGTCCCGGCCACCAGGGGCCGTCCCTCTCCCGCGCCGTGGTGACGATCGCCATCAGATCGAGGTCGCCCGCCACCGCGGCGAACAGTGGGCTGGTCTCGTTGCCGAGGCGTTCTGCCCCGGTCAACTCCAGGGAGGTGCCGATATAGGCGATGGTGGTGATCTGTGGGGTCGCCGCCAAGGCACCCAACAAAAGGCTGGTGAAATCTTCCTCCGGGCCGGCCACGACCTCGCCTCGCTCGATGAGGTTGGCGGCATAGGCCAACTGATCCTCGGCCGCGCCAAGGTAGCGAACAAGCTGGGCTTCCTGGGCGCCGGTGAGGAGTTGCGCCTTCTGGCGCAGCAGGTCCACCGTGTTGCGGTAACCGCTGACCAGGCCGACGCTGAGCACGCCGGCAACCGCGGTCAGAACGAAGAATCCTAGGCCCAAAGCCAGGGCCACGGACATGGAGGCGCGCATCCTGCGCGGTGCGGCGGGGTCGCTCACGGGGTGCCGATCTCCGCTCGGAGGAAAGTTGGCCATAGGCACGCACGCGACAAAAAGGCCCGCGGACTCGCGGCCGCGGATTGCCCCGAGCCTACTCTCTCAAAAGCCTCTTGTCTCGCGCTAGCGTTCAGGCGCTGGGAAATTTGGAATTGGGCGCCGGAACACGGCGCCCGCCCATCTCGGAGAGCCGCCAGGTCACCAGGTGATGACCGCCCCCACACGGCCGCCGGCGCTGTTGTGTTGCGCACCAAAGCCAGCGCCTCCGGAAATGAGCAGGTTGCGGTCCAGCCGCAACGAGCCGGCAAGGGAAAAGGCGTGCGCGCCCTCGAAGGTGCCCCACGACGGTGCCAGCGCGAAGCGGTTGCCTTCCGGCACGAAGGGCGAGTCCAGGGCCAGCGCCATGGCGATGCCCTCCCGGTTGGTCGAGATGTCCTCGCGGTTTTCTTGGATATCGCGCCGGTTGCGCTCGACCTGTCCGATGTCGTCACCCGAGCCCATGAGCGCCATGAGGTCGGTCATCATGGCCGAGATGTTGGTCGTGTTGGTATCGATATCGCCCCTATTAGTGGCGATGTTGCCGACCGCGGTCGAGCCTGTATGAGTCGCGGTGGTCTCATAGCCCAACGCGGTCGCGTCCTGGGCCATGGCCTGCATGCGTGCGCCCATCGCCGACAGGCTGGGAGGCGACGCCGTCATCACGACCCTCGCCACTGCGAACCCCCCACCCCCCTTGTCAGGGGGGCTGTTTGCCCTTTCTCCCTCCCTGCTAAGGGAGGGTCGGGGTGGGTCAAAACGGAACCGCAAACCACGATCGGCAACCCCCTCACACCGCTAACAAGCCCTCCTCCTTCAGGGTCTTGCGGACCGTCTCGCCCATGGTCGAGGGGCTGGGAGCGACACGGATGCCGGCGTCCTTCAGGATCACCACCTTCTCCGAGGCGCTCTCGCCGAAGGCCTGGATGATGGCGCCGGCATGGCCCATGCGCCGGCCTTTGGGCGCCGACAGGCCGGCGACATAGGCGATCACCGGCTTGGACATGCGCTCGCGGAAGAACTCGGCCGCCTCGGCCTCTTGCGGGCCGCCGATCTCACCGATCATCATGACCGCATCGGTCTCGTCGTCTTCCTGAAAAAGCTCCAAGACGTCTTTGAAAGAGCTTCCGTTTATCGGATCTCCGCCGATGCCGACGGAGGTCGAGACGCCGATCCCCAGCGCCTGCATCTGCGAGGCGGCCTCATAGCCAAGCGTGCCCGAGCGGCCGACGATGCCGACCCGGCCGGGCGCGTAGATATGGCCCGGCATGATCCCCATCATGGCCTGGCCGGGACTGATCACCCCGGCGCAGTTTGGGCCGATCAGGCGCATGCGCCGGTGCCGCTTGTAGCGCCTTAGGTAGCGCTTCA
>JBFELD010000134.1:0-6825 GCA_041552375.1 Kiloniellaceae bacterium
CGCAGAGCGTGGCGCCACAAGATGACCCGCCAGGCAATGCCCTTTGCGCGCGCCACACGAATGTAGTTTTGGCTCAAGACCTCCAGCATGCTGGAGCGAACCATGCGGGTGATTATGGCGGCCGGCGCGGCCGCCGTCGCGATCGCCGGCAACACGAGATGGTGGGCGATGTCCAGCGCCCCGCCGTCCCCGATGATGCTCGTCATTCCCGTGGCTGGAAACCAACGCAGCTCGAGCGAGAAAGCAAGCACGAGTATGAGGGCCAGCCAGTATGGTGGCGTGCTGCCGATCACGAGGGTGATCGACATGCTGATCCGATCGAAGGCGGAAAAGGACCTGGCGGCGGCGAACATGCCGACGAAAAAGCCGACGGATAGAGCCAGAACCAAGCTCCCCAAAGCCAAGATCACGGTATTGACGAAACGCGGCAGAACAACCTCGCTGACGAGGCGCTTGGTGTGTACCGATACACCGAAATCGCCTTGCAGGATGTTGCCGATCCAGCTTGCGTACTGAACGACGAGGGGCCGGTCGAGCCCCATGGCCTCACGCAGCTTCGCCTTGGCGTTCTCGGTTGCCATCGGACCCAGCAGCGCATCGGTCACGTCCCCCGGAGCCAGGTGCATCATGAAGAACACGAACACCGAGATCCCAAAGAGAATGGGCACGGTGGCCAGCAGTCGCGTGATGATCTGCCTCAACATCTACCGACGCGCCTTGAGGGTGAAACATTCCACGCCAAGAGCTTCCTTCCCGCGCCGCGGCGATTTATGAAATCGGGCGCCGGCGCGGGAAGGTTGCTGCTATTTGGCTATTCTTCGATCCAAATGGTCGAGAGGTCGTACCAATCGTTGGGCGGATTGACGAAACCCTTGACGCTCGGAGCAATGAAGATCGGTTGCAGGTCGTCGATGACCGGCACGAAGGCAGCGTCTTCCATCATGAGCTTGTTGATGTCCTGATAGACCTCGCGGGCCTTCGCCTCGTCCTTGATCTTCACCGCCTCGTCCATCAACCGGTCGACCTCCTCGTTGCAATACCAGCCGGAGTTCACGCCGTTCGGCGGGAAGGATCCACAACTGGCGACGATGCGGATGAACGAGGGATAGGTCATGCCCCAGTTGATGTGGTTCATGCCGATGTCTTCGGGCATGCCGGAGGCCCAGCGCCTCAGGTAGGCGATCCATTCGTACTTTTGGATCTTCACGTCGACGCCGATTTTCTTCAGGTCCCGTTGGATCCAGGATTCCACCAGCTCGCCGGTGCCGTATTGGAAGATGTCCCAATTGATCTCGAAGCCGTCCGGATAGCCCGCGTCCGCCAAAAGCTGCTTGGCCTTCGCGGGATCGTAGTCGTAGTACCGGAAAGCGGGATCATAGGCGAAGGTGCCGGGCGAAAGCATGCCGTGCTCGACCCGGCCAGTGCCGGCGTAGATCTCGCGAACCAGCCCTTCCTTGTCGATCGCCATGTTGAGCGCTTGACGCACCTTCTTGTCCTTCAGGATCGGATGCTTGTGATTGAGGTGGATGAAGAGGTAGTTCGGCACGTTGTCGTTGAGGGTCAGGGTGAAGCCTTCTTCCTTGAGCTCCTCCACGTCGTCCCAAGGCGGCACGCCGATCATGTTGACCTCGCCTGTGCGCAGCGCGTTGACGCGGGTCGCGGGGTCCTCCAGGGGACGGAAGATGATGCGATCCAGCTTCGCCTTGCGGCCCCAATAGTCGTCGTTGCGGACCAGCACCGTTTTGACGCCCTGCTCGCGCTCGGCAAACTTGAAGGGACCCGTCCCCACGGGATTTAGCGCAAGCTCGTCATCGCTGTACTTCTCCAAGGCCGCCGGACTGATCATCAAGGGCTGGCCGTAGCTCTGCAATCCCGTGCGCAGCCATTCATAGTTGGGTTGCGTGAGCGTTATACGCACCGTCATGTCGTCCAGCTTCTCGACGCTTTTGATCCACTGGGTGTAGGCGCCGACGAAGGCCGCGGTTTTCTCGAAATAGGTCGAGGAGTCCTTGTTCCAGAACCGCTCGAAGTTGGCCATGACGGCATCGGCGTTGAAGGGCGCCCCATCATGGAAGGTCACGCCTTCGCGAAGATTAAAGGTGTATTGCGTGCCGTCGTCCGAGATCTCCCAACTGGTCGCCAGCCCCGGAGCCAGCTTGGGGGTCATCACGTCCGCCTCGGTCAGGTCCTCCTTCACGAAGGTCTCGAATATGTTGTAGGTAACCTGATAAGTCACCCAGCCGCCCGTGGCGTGTGGGTCGAGGATATCGTGATCGGCGGGCAAACCGAAAATGAGAGTCCCGCCCTCGGCCCTGCCTTGCGAGCTGAGACTACCTAGTATCAAGGTTGCGGAAAGCAATGTTATGGTCAGGCCTCCGACCAAGCGGCGCAGCATGATGTCCTCCCTTAAGTTCGATATCTGGTTTGATGCAACTATAAATTGTTACAAACTGCGCACCCTGGACCAATCACCGTCGGGAACTCATTAACGACTGTCGCCTTCGGAGAAGGAGAGGATGAGTTTCCTATTGCGACCGAAACGGAATCCTCGGACCCCCGAAGCGAGACACCGCCCTCTCCGGGAACCTCCATATAGCCTTGCGCTTCTTGTGATATCGCGCCTTTTCGCGGCGATCATTGCCGCGTTTGAGCAAAGACTACAGCCGGCCAGAATCCAAGTCAACGCGGGCACTGGGATCCGAGAGCACTCTCAAGTTGTCTAGCGGGCGAGTGTCGAACGAGAATAGCATGCAAGATAGAGAGGAAATCCGATGCCCGAGCTACACGAGGATATGATCGTTTTTGATGGCCTGATCATCGCCCATTGGGATCGGCCGCTTTTCGAAGACATGCGACGTGGAGGTGTGACAGCCGCGAACTGCACCTGCTCGGTGTGGGAAGGATTCACCGACACCATGAAGAACGTCGCCCGGTGGAACAGCCTCTTTCGCGACCACGACGATTTGATCACCAAGGTGCGAACCGTCGCCGACATCCGGCGTGCGAAGGCGCAGGGCAAGACAGGGATCGTCCTGGGTTTCCAGAACGTCTCGGCATTCGAGGATCAACTGGGTTTTATCGAGCATTTCAAGGACGTGGGTATCGGCGTGGCACAGCTCGCCTATAATACGCAGAACCTGGTCGGTGCGGGCTGTTACGAGACCAATGACAGCGGGCTCAGCGACTTCGGTCACGAGGTCGTGGCCGAGATGAACCGGGTCGGCATGCTATGCGACTTAAGCCACGTCGGCGCCAAGACCTCGACGGACGTGATCGTCAGCTCACGCAAGCCTGTGGCCTACACCCACTGTCTGCCCGCCGGTCTTAAATCCCACCCTCGTAACAAGAGTGACGAGGAGCTGCGCTTCATCGCCGATCACGGCGGCTTTATCGGCGTGACCATGTTCCCGCCTTTCCTGAAAAAGGGCAGCGCGTCGACCGTCGACGACTATGTCGAGGCCATCGACTACGTCATCGATCTGGCCGGGGAGGATGCCGTCGGCGTGGGCACCGATTTCACGCAAGGCCACGATCGGTCGTTCTTCGATTGGCTGACCCACGACAAGGGCTATGCCCGTCAACTCACGGAGTTCGGCGAGATCATCAATCCCGAAGGCTTTCGCACCATCGGCGACTTTCCAAACCTGACCACCGCCTTGCAGCGGGCCGGCTGGAGCGAGAGCAAGGTCCGCAAAGTCATGGGCGAAAACTGGCTGCGCCTGCTGGTGGATGTGTGGGGGGAGGAGACCGATGGCTGACCCGCAGGTGCCGATCGATGTAGACCCCGATACCGGTGTGTGGCGGACCGACGGTCTGCCGATGCTTTATGTCCCGCGGCATTTCTTCATGAGCAATCACGCGATGATCGAATCCGCCCTGGGTGAGGAGGCTTACGCTCGCTGTCTCTACCAAGCCGGTTACAAGGCCGCTTATGCCTGGTGCGCGCACGAGGCCGCGGTCCAAGGGCTGACCGGAATGGCCGTGTTTCATCACTACATGACGCGTCTCTCGCAACGAGGTTGGGGCCTCTTCGACGGTACCGGCATCGATGGTGCCACGGGCCATGGCCGCATCGTTCTGCGTCACTCCTGCTTCGTTCTTCATTTCGGATCGAATGCCGGCCGCAAGCTCTGCTACATGTGCGCGGGCTGGCCGTCGGGAGCGTTGGACTGGGTAGCCGCGTCGGCGGGAAAGGCTGAGCGGGTTCGTGCCAGGGAGATCCTCTGCGCCGGTGAAGGTCAGGAACACTGCGAGTTTTCAGTGGAGCTTGTCCCGAACGCCGGCCGAATTGGCCCGACGGACCGCACATAACCCTGCGCGGGAGATTGTCGCTATCTCCCGCCTATGCAACGATGACGGTCCGTGCTGAAAACCAAGGAAACGGGGGGCGAGATGAGCGATAAATCCTTATACGAGCGACTTGGCGGCTATGATGTGGTCGTGGTCGCGGTGGATGAAATTCTGCCGCGCTTGATGAACGACACCCAGTTGGGTCGATTTTGGCAGAACCGGGGACGCGACGGGATCGCCCGCGAGCGCCAGCTTCTGATCGATTATCTCTGCAACGCGGCGGGTGGGCCGATGTATTATACCGGGCGTGATATGAAGCTGTCGCACGTGGGGATGGCGATCAGCGACAGCGATTGGTCCTTGTTCACGGGCCATGTCGCCGCGGCCCTGGATCATCTCTCGGTCGGTGACCCCGAGAGAGGGGATGTGCTTGGCTTCATCGAGAGCCTGAAGGGCGACATCGTCGAGTGCTGACGCCGGACCCTGCCATCACGACCGATCGGCACGATTGTCAAGTGGTGCCGACCGTTGGGTGACGTTGTGGCACGGTAGAATTCAACCAAAACTTTCGACCACCTTGGTCTTGTGGTGCGACCCACGATCTAAAGCTGTAGATATCGCGCCGGACTTGGGCCTGGGAACTCGCCAGCCGCGACGGGCCGTCGCCTATCATTTCCAAAACGACTTCGACACCGGCCCGGTGGTCTATGACGCGATCCGCACGACCTATGATGGACCCCTGGACCTGGCGCTCGACTTCATGGTCTGGAATGTCACCAAGGATGCGATTCGCACCCGCATGGCGGCGCCGAACCACGAACGACTTCCCGAACCGCCCCAGCGACCGGGCGAGGCGTCGCGCGGAAAAGAAGCCTATGTCATGGACCCCTTCAACTTCGAGGGCATCGAGCGCGAAACCGCGGCCGTCATCAACGGGGTTCCCGTGCGCTTCAACGAGAAATTCGGCACCTACGTGAAACCCTTGCTGACGGGCATACCCTTTAAGGACGAGTAGTCGCGGCGTCCGCGAGCCAGAATAAGGCCCACGAGCGCGAATGAGGATGATGCGGGCGCGCGGCCCCGCCGCCGCCGGCCTTGCATCCCCATGCCCGGACATGAAAGGTTACGAGAACGAGCTGAGACGTGCGCGTCGAATGAGAGGGAGCAGAGCATGACAAGGGCGCAAGTAAAGTGCGGCGATGCCATCGACCTGCTCTCCACCCTCGAGGAAGACAGCGTAGACCTCATCATCGCGGACCCGCCCTACAATCTTGGAAAGAGCTATGGAAATAATAGTGATGAAATGAGTTTTAGCGACTATTTGGATTTTACCAGAAAGTGGCTCTTCGAATGCGGTCGTGTATTAAAGAAAACCGGGTCCATATATGTTTTTATGGGATTTAGGTATATCTCCTACCTATACGACATAATGGATAAAGAACTGGATCTGCGATTCAACAGTTGGATCGTCTGGCACTACACGCAGGGGATGGGGAAAACCAAGGGGTTTTCACCTCGGCATGACGATGTTTTGTTTTTCACCGCAACGGATGAATTCACCTTCAATCTCGACGATATCCGGGTTCCGCAAAAGTACTATCGGCAGCGAAACAACATGCGAGGCGCCAATCCGGGTGACGTGTGGACCTTCTCACACGTTCACTACTCGAACCCAAACCGCCAGGCACACCCCACACAAAAACCCGAAGGTCTCATCGAAAGAATGGTTCTCGCGTCCAGCAACAGCGGCGACCTCGTGCTCGATCCCTTTTCCGGAAGCGGGACGACCTTGCGCGTCTGTGATCAGTTGGAAAGAGCGAGCCTGGGCCTCGAGATCAACCCGGAATATGTCGACATGACGAAGAAACGTGTGGACGAGCCGTTTTTTGGTTTCGACAGCATCGACCCCAGAATGGAGCGCGTGCCGAATGATCTGCGGCGCCCGGAGATCAGAGCGGCATACCTACGCGACCATGTCCATTGGTTCTTGAGGAACCATCAAAATGCCCTCGAGGATTTTAGACGCGCCGTCAAGGAGAAGTACGGCGTCGACATCGATGTCGCCGATGAGGAGGGCGCCACCGCCGACCCCCAAGAATACGGACGCCTGGTCTAGGCGTGGCCTCCCACGGAAGCCGATCCGCGTTCGCACACCGCGTCGTCGTCGACCTCGCCCGCGCCCCAGCTTCCGATTAATGGCCTGCCCGTCTTGAATTCTGATGAAAACGAAAGTCTGTCCAAGCCCGCTCTTGTCCTTGACCGACACACTGACCGCCGCGCACCGCGTCTCATATCAACTTAGGCCCAGCATCTTCTTCCTTTGGTTCGCCCAGGTCCGAATGATCTGATCGACGGCCAAGCCAATAAAGGCAACACAAAGTCCTAGTGTGATACCGATTCCGGTTCCTTGCGGCTCTGAAATCGATTTCAAGATGAGCTGCCCCAAATCCGTGGTGCCGATGAAGGCGCCAATGATCACCATGAACAAAGCGAAGATCACGGTTTGATTCACACCAAGCATGATGTGCGGGAAAG